>JAFKFF010000308.1:0-4955 GCA_017307315.1 Alphaproteobacteria bacterium | reverse complement strand
GGTTGGGAGAACTGACGTGAGTGGCGGAAAGAGGGATGCAGGCGCGCGCGGGGCCGCGCGGCTGGCGGCGGTGCAGGCTCTTTATCAAATGGAGCTTGCCGGCGTCGATGCCGAAGAAGTCACCGAGGAATTCATTGCCCACCGCTTCGCCGAGACGCCGACCGACGAGGAATTCTTCAAGGCCATCGTGGAAGGCGTTCCGCCTCATCAGGTAGAGATCGATCAGGCGATCGCCAAATGCCTTTCCGAGACCTGGACCCTGGCGCGAGTGGATTCGATCCTGCGCGCCATCCTGCGCGCCGCCGGTCTGGAACTGGTGGCCCGGCGCGACGTGCCGGCCAAGGTGGTGATCGACGAATATGTCGGCATCGCCAATGATTTCTTTTCCGGTGACGAGCCTGGGTTCGTGAACGCCGCACTCGATACCATGGCGAAGCGCAAGCGTGCGCCGGAGTTCGGTCTGCCGGTTCCGGACGGCGAGCTTGGATTCTGAAAGGCCAGGCGATGGACGAGTTCGGCATCATCGCCCGGTATTTCGCCCCGCTCGCGACCGCGCCCGGCAGTCTGGCGCTGACGGACGATGCCGCTGTGATCCCCGCGCGGCCCGGCTGCGATCTGGTCGTTACCATGGATCAGATCGCCGAGGAGACTGATTTCTTCAAGCACGACCCGCCCGATGCCGTCGCCAGGAAGGCATTGCGGGTTAATTTGTCGGATCTGGCCGCCAAAGGGGCGACGCCCGAATATTACCTGCTCGCGCTCTCTTTGCGGCAAGGCATGACCGAGGATTGGCTGGCGTCCTTCGCGTCCGGTCTTCGCGCCGATCAGGAGGCTTTCGGCATTTCCCTGCTGGGGGGCGACACCTCCGCCACGGAAGGGCCGCTCGCCATCACGGTCACCGCTTTTGGTTTCGTGCCCGAAGGCGGTATGGTGAAACGCAAGGGTGCCCGTCCGGGCGACGCGGTTTTCGTCACCGGCACGATCGGCGACAGCGCGGGCGGTCTTGCCATCTTCCGCCGCGAGCGGCATGCGCTCGCCGAAGAACAGCGCGACTATTTGGTGAGCCGTTATCGCGAGCCGTTGCCTCCCGTTCTTTTCGGCGCGCGGCATCTGCGCGATTTCGCCACCGCCTCGGTCGATGTTTCGGACGGGCTGATCGCCGATCTCGGCCATCTCGCCAAGGCTTCCGGCGTGGCGATCGCGATCGATGCGATGGCCATCCCGCGTTCGGATGCGCTTCGCGCATTCTGGGGTGAGGGCGCCGCCGCGATCGTTCGCGCCGCCACCGCCGGCGACGATTATCAAATCGTCTTCACGGCGGATCCCGCATGCGAAGGCGGTATTCTCGCCGCCGCCGCGGACAGCCGGATTTCCGTGACCCGGATCGGGCAGGTCGAACCGGGCGCGGGCGTGGCTCTTGTCCATCAGGGACGGCCGCTGGATGTCGGGCGCCCCGGGTACCGGCACTTCTGAATTAACCTTTCCCTAACCCTGTTTTGCCAGCGTCGGGTTATGCGCGGTTCTCTCATTGCGGCCTTGCTGCTCGCCTTGTCGCTGCCCGTCCTCGCGGCCGAGGAGGGGCACGAACAAAGCGCTCACGGCAAAACGCCGGAAGCCGGCGCGCCGGGCACCAATATCGACATGCCGTTCCTGATGGCGCCGATGACGGGCGCGGATGGGAAATTGTCCGGCTATGCCTATATCGCCAGCCGCGTGACCGCCACGTCCGACGCCAACGCCACTTTGGTGCGCGACAAGCTCGCTTTCATTCAGGATGCATTCGTGCGCGATGTGAACGCTCGCGAAATCGCCAAGACCGGCGATCCGGTGAAAGTGGACGAGCCGCAGTTACAGGCGCGCCTTCTGGCGGACGCGCGCAAAATAATGGGACCGGGGAAGGTGGCTTCGGTTGCCATCGTGCAGGTCCAGATCGCCCCCCTGCGACCGGGGCCGGTAACGGCCGTCGCGGGCCAGTTGGCTCCGCCAGATCCGCTTCCGGCCGCGGAAGGCCACGCCGCCGGCGAGCATTGATTCGCCAAATTTTACCGATTTGCGGCAGAACTGTGGTTGCCTGATCCCTAGTCCTTTGGCAGTCTTTGCGCGCCCTTGAAGCGGTCCCCGGGCGGGCCGGCCATTGGGATCGGCTTGGTCGATCCGGGCCGACCAACGCATTTCAAACGAGGGACACTCCATGAATTCGACACTGCCTTTGATTCTCGCATGCGGCGTGCTGGCGCTGCTTTACGGTCTATGGACCGTGCGATCCGTGCTCAGTTTGAGCGCCGGCAACGCGCGCATGCAGGAAATCGCCGCCGCGGTACAGGAAGGCGCCAAGGCTTATCTCAACCGGCAATACACGACCATCGCCATGGTGGGCGTGGTGATCTTCATTCTCGCTTTCATCTTCCTCGGCTGGCAGGTCGCCATCGGCTTCCTGATCGGCGCGGCGCTGTCGGGTGCGGCCGGTTATGTCGGCATGTATGTGTCGGTTCGCGCCAATGTGCGAACGGCGGAAGCCTCGCGCGCCGGCCTCGCCTCGGGCCTGTCGGTCGCCTTTCGCGCCGGCGCCGTCACCGGCATGCTGGTGGTGGGCCTCGGCCTTTTGGCCGTCGCCGGTTACTATTTCATCCTTACCCGCGGCTTCGGGCTCGACCTGGCGGTGCCGGAACAGAGCCGCATCATCACCGACAGCCTGGTCGGCCTCGGCTTCGGCGCTTCGCTGATTTCCATCTTCGCCCGTCTGGGCGGGGGCATCTTCACCAAGGGCGCCGACGTGGGCGGCGACATGGTGGGCAAGGTCGAAGCCGGCATTCCGGAAGACGATCCGCGCAATCCCGCCACCATCGCCGACAATGTCGGCGACAATGTCGGTGACTGCGCCGGCATGGCGGCCGACCTGTTCGAAACCTTCGCCGTCACCACCGTCGCGACCATGGTGTTGGCCTCGATCTATTTCAGCGGCGACCTCAAGGCGACGATGATGCTCTATCCGCTGGCGATCGCGGCGATGTCGATCGTCACATCGATCATCGGCACCTTTTTCGTCCGCCTGGGCAAGTCGGGCCATATCATGGGCGCGCTATACAAGGGCGTGATCGTGACGGTCCTGCTGTCGCTGGTCGGCCTCTGGCCGCTGACCAATGCCCTGTTGGGCATGGACAATGTCATGACCATCGGGGAAGGGGCTTCGGCCATCAGCTTCACCGGCATGACCTTGTTCTGGTGCGGCGTGGTGGGGCTGGCGGTGACCGGAGCGCTGATCGTGATCACGGAATATTATACCGGCACGAATTTCCGTCCCGTCCGTGCGATTGCGGAATCGTCCGTCACCGGCCACGGCACCAACGTGATCCGCGGCCTGGCGGTGTCGATGGAAGCAACCGCAGCGCCGGCGATCGTGATCTGCACCGGTATCGTGGTCACCTATCTGCTGGCCGGCCTGTTCGGGATCGCCATCGCGGTGTCGACCATGCTGTCTCTGGCGGGCATGATCGTGGCGCTGGATGCCTTCGGCCCTGTCACCGACAATGCCGGCGGCATTGCCGAAATGGCAGGGCTCGAGGGCGATGTGCGCAAGACCACCGATGCGCTGGACGCGGTGGGCAACACCACCAAAGCGGTGACCAAGGGCTATGCCATCGGCTCCGCCGGGCTCGGCGCACTGGTGTTGTTCGCGGCCTATACCGAAGACCTCAAGCACTTCGCGGCGCAGGGCGCCGGCTTCTTTGCCGGCCTCGAATTGCCGACCTTCAGCCTGGCCGACCCCTGGGTCGTGGTCGGCCTGTTGTTCGGCGGCGCGCTGCCCTTCCTGTTCGGCGGCATCTCCATGACGGCGGTCGGTCGGGCCGCCGGCGCGGTGGTCGAGGAAGTGCGCACGCAGTTCCGCGAGATGCCGGGCATCATGCAGGGGACGCAGAAGCCCAACTATGCCCGCGCCGTCGACCTTTTGACCAAGGCGGCGATCAAGGAAATGGTGGTCCCCTCCATGCTGCCGGTGCTGGCGCCGGTGGTGTTGTTCGTCATCGCCTATGAGGTGGCGGGCAAGACCAGCGCCTTCAACGCACTCGGTGCTTCGCTGATGGGCGTCATCGTGACCGGCCTCTACGTCGCGATCTCCATGACTTCGGGGGGCGGTGCCTGGGACAATGCCAAGAAGTTCATCGAGGACGGCCATCATGGCGGCAAGGGCTCCGATGCCCACAAGGCTGCCGTGACAGGCGATACGGTTGGCGATCCCTACAAGGATACCGCCGGTCCGGCCGTCAATCCGATGATCAAGATCACCAACATCGTGGCGTTGCTTCTGCTCGCCACCTTGGCCCGTTTCTGATTGTCGCCCCCATCTGTGCGGCACGCTGGGCTTGGCGCTCCGGCTCATGCCTACGCGCTAGGCAAGCCCGCTACCGCACATCTTCCCCCGCCAGCGGCTTCGCCGCGCGGGGGGAGAAAGCCTGTATATGTCGAGACAAAAAAGCGCGGACTGAAAAGTCCGCGCTTTCTGTTTGAGCGCACACGGAATTTCTTCCCCCGTGCGCGTAGCGCTAACGGGGGAAGAAGACAGATGGTGGAAAACTAAGGCAAACCGCCGCCGCCGGTGGGCGGGCCGCCGCCGCCGCCAGGATTCTGGTCTTCCATGTTTCGCGCGCTGGTGCCGGGCGTGGCGTTCAGCAGCTGTTGCAGGAAGGTGAGCTCGCGGCCGCGGGCAGGGGTCTCGCGCGTCTCGAACGCCACCACATGTCCGTCCTCCAGGCCGAAATGGCGCATATTGGTGACTTTGCCGTCCTTGTCGAAATAAACCGCCAGGATCTGCCGGTTGAGCACCGTAGGGTGGAAGAAGGCGACCTGTTTTTCGGTCGAAGAGATGTAGTACCAGGCATCTCCACCGAAGGTTGCGGTGGTGGAGGCATTGCCCAGCCGCTCCTTCGGGCAGATAGACGTCGAGCCGCGAGCCGAAG
>JAFKFF010000446.1 GCA_017307315.1 Alphaproteobacteria bacterium | reverse complement strand
CGGCGTGGTGGGCGCGGGCTTGGCGGGTGTCGCCAACATGTTCCTCAGCCGCAACAAAGCCCGCAAATAAGCCGCGCCGTTTTCGGGACCGGAACCGGGAACCTCGAGCAAACGTTCTCCTGAACGGAATTGCCTGAGGAGTGCCGCATGCTGGGTTGGGCCCTGACGTTTCTGCTTCTTGCGCTGGTTGCCGGCTATATGGGCTTTTTCGGCCTGGCCGGCATGGCGGCGAGCATCGCCAAGCTGCTGCTCATACTTTATGTCGTCCTTTTGATCGTGAGTGCTTTTTCCGGTGCCTTGCGCGGCCGGCCGCCGGTCTAGGAGAAGGTCGCGATGCGCATTCCCTCCCGTATTGTGGAACATCCGATCGAGGCGGCGATCGCCAGCCTGTTGCTTCTGGGATTGCTGTTCGGTTCCACGGACTTCACCGCGTCGAGGACGTCGCCCGCCGCATCAGGCGCCGCGACGGCGCAAAAACTTTGAAAAAACCGACCGAAGCCCGGAACGAACTTTCGGGCTTCTTGTTCTCTATGCCGAGCGGACGTCCGTTCCGGAACGCCCCCAGCCCCTTCGACAGCCCGCCTCGGGTGTCCGCTCGCTTCTCCCAAAAACGAAAATTCTTTTTCTTCAAGGCGCCTTGGCTTGAAGGTCGCGGCGCGGCGCATCCAGCAACAGCACGTCATAGGTGGCGATGACGCGCCCGCCGCGCGCACGCGCGAGGTCCGGCAGGCGAGACACGTCGGCGAAAGCCTCGGTCACGCGCATATCCTCGCCCCGGGCCCGGTCGGCCAGATACAGCAGCGGCCCCGTCTGCAGCTGCAAGGACGGCGCCTGGAGATAGCGGTTGGGCTGGTCCACCGCCGCAACGGACAAGGCGGGATTGTAAAAGCGCAGCCACGCCGTGGTTTCATAATCGGAGGCCAGGACATGACGTGCGCCATGGGCCTTGGCGACCACGCCCGCCTGAAGCGCTACTTCGCGCATGCCCACACCCAGGAGCCGCGCCAGGGGATCGCGCTTCAGCGGAACAAGACCGCTGGCGGCCTGGACATAGGCCAGGAGTAGCACGCCGGCGGCCAACGGCATGGCCAGACGCGAAAGCCAGCCGCGCCCGTCGGTCCCGAAGGCGTCCGCCGCCAGGATGGCCAGCATGGGGTAAAGGAAGGCGGGCCAGTTGCCTTGCACCCGGTCGTGCAGGGCATGGATCAGGAAATAGACCAGCGCGGGCGCCATCAAGGCCAGCAACAGGTAACGGCGATCGTCGCGGTATCGCGCGCGCCAAGCCCCCAGGACCGCCAGCACCAGAAGGAAAGGCGTCGCCAGCCCCAGCTGCGCGCCGATGAACTCTCCCAGAAACCGCAAGGTGAAATGACCGCCGCTCACCCGCCCGAACTGGAAGGCGAACGTCATCCAGTGATGCTGCGTCTGCCACCAGAGATTGGGCAGGAAAATCAGGAGCGCCAGCAACCCGCCGCCCCAGAGCCAGGGCGTCGCCAGCCAGCGCCGCGCCGAAGGGGTCGACAAAAGCCAG
>JAFKFF010000445.1 GCA_017307315.1 Alphaproteobacteria bacterium | reverse complement strand
TCGGAAGATGAATAAATCACTTCTAGGGGGGCAATATCTACAACTTGTGAGGGGTAAAAGGTGGCGGTGGCAATTGGTCCTAAAAGCCGAAGCAGCCCTATCAGATCTGAATCGAGCTCGTCGGTAAGCTTAGCCACTGTAGCTTCCGGTTCGAATATTATGCATTAGACTTTTCCGATACCGACAGTTCGCCTCTCGGTTGCAGTGCACACAATTGCGCTGGCCGGGACGCCACGGACCCCGTCCACACTTACACATACGGAGAGGCGGCGGCCCGGCCGGTGTCGAACCCACCTCGCCGCCCCGATCCGCGTCTGGCCCGGCACCCGGCGGCTCGCCCATGCTCGCCGCGTATTTCGCTCGCAATGATCCGTCAGGATCATTGCGTTCGCCTTCGGCGAAACGCTCAATACCCATAGTGGCAGGCCAGGAGCGATAGCGCGATGCGTATGCCATACGCCGCTGCCCTCCGGTCTTCCTTCACGATGGCGGCGACGCGCTCCAGGCTGAAGGGATGGTCTTCCGGCATCAGGAACAGCTCGGTCAGCTGGCGCAGTTCGCGCGGCAGCACCGCCAGCGCCTTCGACACGCGCCGCCCCGCATCCAGCGCCACATCGGAAAGCGAGCCGGGGCTGCCGCCGCCCGCGCCCGCCCCCGGCATCATGCGGGGGCTGGCCTCGATCTTCGACAATTCCCAGTCGCGCTGCAGCCGCCGGCCGGCGAACAGCTGGTGATCGGCGATGGAGCCGTGATCGGCCAGCCATTGCAGCCGGTCGATGCGGCGAAAGCCTTTCGGCGCGCCCGCCGCCACCGACAAGGTGCGGTCGCAGGCATGCAGCGGCGTGACCTTTGCCGGCGTCTCGACCTCAGGCTTGGCACGTGCCGGGGAAGACACGGACTCTCTCCCCCCGTGCGGCGAAGCCGCTGACGTGGGGTTGAGGCTGGCGGCCAAGCCAGCCGAACGTGTCCTAGCGGGTTTACCCGCGTGGGACACAGAGGGGGGAATCTTCTTCAAGCCATCACCTCCACCTTCACCTCTCCAAACAACCGCCGGAGGTCGCCCGCGTAGTGGCCGCGGATCCAGTCGGCCGCGAAGGGCTTTTCCACCCGGATGATCACCGGCGGGCCGGCATCGAAATGCGCCGCGCCGAACCAGGCGGCGAACTTGGCCGCGCCCAGCGCCTCCACCAGCGGCTCGGCCCGCCCGCCCCACAGCCGCTTCAGCGCTTCGTCTTCCACCGGCAGGGCGGCGGCGGCCTTTTCCAGAAAGCCGTCGAAGCGGCGCTGCGACAAGAACCGTTCCGCATGCACCGGGCGATAGGTGAGATCCTTGGCGCAATGGGCGCGAAAGGCGGGCAATGCGGCCTGCGCGGCGGCGCGGTCGGCGGCGGCGAGCCGCCCCCATTTCTCGAACGCCTTGACCTTGGACATCAACGGATCGGTGGGATAGTCGCGCCAGAATTCCTCGAACGCGGGAGGATAATTTTTCTTGCCCGAAGACCCGCGAGGGCGCGCGTCCGCCGCGGCGGACG
>JAFKFF010000444.1 GCA_017307315.1 Alphaproteobacteria bacterium | reverse complement strand
AATTTCCCCTGATTTGCGGGGGTTTGCGCCCGGCCGCAAAGCCCGCGCGGGGAAGGCGTCTTAAGGTTCATGACCTATTACCGGCCCATGACAGGCTTTGCCCCGGCGGCCCCTTCTTTCGAGCCGGAGGATTTCGTCCGCCTGCTCTGGGCCCGCCGCCGCCTGATCCTGCGGGTGAGCGCGGCGACGGTAGCCGCCGCCATTCTGGTCGCGCTGCTTCTTCCCACCGTCTATTCCGCCTCGGCGGTGGTGATGCTGGACCCGCGCAAGAACAGCGTCACCGATCCGTCAGCGGTACTCGCCCAGCTCGAAGGCGATCCCGCCTCGCTGCAGAACCAGATTCAGATTCTGTCTTCGCGCGATCTCGCCGCGAAAGTCATCGCCCGCCTGAAACTCGACGAAGATCCGGAATTCAATCCCGTCCTGGCGCGCCCGGGCCTCGGCCAATTGCTGAACGATCTCGCCGCTATCTTCAATCCGAGAAACTGGTTCTCCGATTTCAATGCCGGTCAGCGCATTCAGGACCGCGTGCAGGACGAATTCGCCAAGCATGTCGGCGCGGGCGCCAACGGCCTTTCCACCGCCATCACCGTGACGGCCACCTCGCGCGATGCCGCCAAGGCGGCCCGGATCGCCAACGAGATCGTGCACACCTATATCGCCGATCAGGTCGCGACCAAGCGCACCGCGGCGGGCGGCGCCACCGACTGGCTCAATCAGAAGATTCGCGAACTGGGCGAGCAGTTGCAGCAGCAGCAATCGGCCATCGCCGCCTACAAGGCGGTGCATGGCCTCAACGATGCCGCGCCGGGTGCCTCGCTGGTCGATCAGCAGATGGCCGCGATCAACACCCAGATCGTGCAGGCGCGATCCGACCTGGCGGAAAAGCAGGCGCAAAGCGACCGGGTGCAGGCGATGATGCGCGCCGGCAATGGCGGCGACATCGCCCAGGTCGTCTCCTCGCCCCTGATCGTGCAGCTGCGCACCCAGCAGGCCGATCTGGTGCGCCAGTTGGGCGAGCTTTCCCCCCAATATGGCCCGCTGCATCCCAAGATGAAGGCGCTCCAGTCCGAGAAGGCCGACCTGGACCGGAAGATCGCCCAGGAAGTCGACCGGCTGGCCGGCGCGATCGGCAGCGATGTGGCGGTGGCGCGGGCGCATCTGAATTCGCTGGAAGCCAGCCTGAAAAAAGCGGTGCAGCAGCAGACTTCGCAGAATTTGTCGCGGGTTCAGCTCGATGCGATGCAGGCCAATGCCGCCTCCACCCGCACGCAATACGAAGCCTTCGTCAGCCGCCTGCGGCAGACCGAGGATCAGGACGCGGCGGTGGCGGCCGACAGCCGGATGATATCCACCGCCTCGGCGCCGACATCTCCCTCCGCGCCCAAACGCAAGCTGATCGTGCTGGCCTCCATTCCGCTGGGCCTGCTGCTGGGCGTGATGGCGGCGCTGTTGAGCGAGCGGTTCGGATTTTTCGTTCCGGCGCCGGCCTTGCCCGGGCTCGCCCACGCCGCCCGCAGGACCGATCCGGTCT
>JAFKFF010000307.1 GCA_017307315.1 Alphaproteobacteria bacterium | reverse complement strand
TGCGGTCGCCGATCAACTCCGCCGCCCGCGCCGACAGCGCTTCCAGATCGGGCAGGATTTCCATCTCTCCGGCGATGCTCATGGCGCCCTCATTTGATCGCCCGCCAGGTGCGTCCGTCGCGGGCCAGAAGATCATTGGCCGCCGTCGGTCCTTCGCTTCCCGCGCCATAGTTGGGGAAATGGCGCGGCGGGGTGTCCGCCCAGCTTTCCAGGACCGGTTCGACCACGCCCCAGGCCGCTTCGACCTGATCGGCGCGCTGGAACAGGGTCGCGTCCCCGGTCAGGCAGTCATAGATCAGGGTCTCATAGCCGACGGCGGGCGCCTGCTGGAACCAATCCTTGTACTTGAAATCCATCGCCACGCTTTCCAGCGCCATGGTCGGTCCGGGCCGCTTGGCGTTGAAGCGCAGCCGGATGCTTTCGTCGGGCTGCACCCTCAGGATCAGCCAATCCGCATCCAGCTCCTCCACCGGGGTTTCGCGGAAAAGCGCGTAAGGGGCGCGCTTGAAGCGGATGGCGATCTCGGTGGAACGGGCCGCCAGGCGCTTTCCGGTGCGAAGATAAAAGGGAACGCCCGCCCAGCGCCAATTGTCGATCAGAAGCCGCATCGCGACGAAGGTTTCGACATTGGAATCGGGGGCGACATTCTCTTCCTTGCGGTAGGCGGCAACCTGCTGGCCGCCTATCAGGCCGGAATCATACTGGCCGCGCACCACATCGCCCAGGCCGAGCGGATGGACGGCGCGGAACATTTCCGCCTTCTTGGCGCGGATCGCTTCGGCGTCGAAGGAAACCGGCGGCTCCATCGCGGTCATGGCGACCAGCTGGAACAAATGATTGGGCACCATGTCGCGCAAGGCGCCCGTCTTTTCGTAGAAATTGCCGCGCCCTTCGGTGCCGATCGATTCGGCGACCGTGATCTGGACATGGTCGATGCGGTCGCGGTTCCAGATCGGCTCGAACAGGCCGTTGGCGAAGCGCAGCGCCATGATGTTCTGCACCGTTTCCTTTCCCAGGAAATGGTCGATGCGGTAGATCTGCTCTTCCTTGAGATGGCGCAGCAGGCAGGCATTGAGCGCCTTGGCCGATTCCAGGTCGTGGCCGAACGGCTTTTCCACGATCAGGCGGCGGAAGCGGCCGTCCGTTTCCCGCACCAGCCCCGCTTCGCCCAGCTTGCCCGCGATGGTGCCGAAGAAGCGATCCGCCACCGCTAGGTAGAACAGGACATTGCCGCCCAGATTTTTCTTGCCGTCGATGTCCTGAAGGCATTGGGAAAGCCGCGAATAGGTTTCGTCCTTCTCGAAATCGCCTTTCAGGAAGATCATGTCCTGGGCGATAGGGGCCCAGAGCTTGTCGTCGATGCTCTCTCCGCTCTTGGCGAGGGTCTGGGCGAGAAAATCACGCAATCCATCGCGCCACTGTTCGGCGGTCTTGTCGTTATGATCCACTCCGATCAGCGCCAGGCGCTCGGGCAGCATCCCGCCGCGCGCCAGATTGTAGAGCGCGGGCACGATCAGTCTCTTGGTCAAATCGCCATTGGCGCCGAAGATGACGATGGCGCAACTGGGCGGCGCCTTCCTGTGCGAACTCATTTGTCTTCGTCCTTGGCCTTGTGGGCCGGGACCAGGCTCTCGATATGGCCGCCGAACTCGTTGCGCATCGCGGACAAGAGTTTCTCGCCGAAACTATGTTCGATGCGCGAGCGGAAACGGGCATAAAGCGCCGAAGTGATGACGGGCGCGGCCACCGCTTCATCGATGGCCGCCTCGATGGTCCAGCGGCCTTCGCCACTATCGTCCACCGAACCTTCGAAATGGTTTAGGTCGGGCGATTTCGCCAGCGCGATGGCGGTCAGATCGAGCAGCCAGGAGGAAATGACGCTGCCGCGCCGCCAGACTTCCGCGATATCGGCAGTATCGAGCACAAAGCGCTCGTCTTCCGGCAGCTTGTCGCCGGCGCGGCCGCGCAGGATATCGAAACCTTCGGCATAGGCCTGCATCAAGCCATATTCGATGCCGTTGTGAACCATCTTGACGAAATGGCCCGCGCCCACCGGCCCGGCATGCAGATAGCCGTTCAGCACCCGCGGATCGCGGCCTTCGCGGCCCGGCGTCTTGGCGATGACGCCTTCCCCCGGCGCCAGCGCCGCGAAAATGGGATCGAGCCGGTCGACCACGGCCTTGTCGCCGCCGATCATCATGCAATAGCCCCGCTCCAGGCCCCAGACGCCGCCCGAGGTGCCGCAATCGACATAGGCGATGTTCTTCTTCCGGAGCGCCGCCGCGCGGCGAATATCGTCTTTGTAAAAAGTGTTGCCGCCGTCAATCACCACATCGCCGGATGAAAGCATGTCGCCCAGCGCGAAAACCGTGTCGTCGGTGATCTTGCCGGCGGGCAGCATCACCCATACGGCGCGCGGCGCATCGAGCTTCGCGACCATGTCCTTCAGCGATGCGGCGCCGGTCGCGCCGGACAACGCCGCCACGGCCTTGGGCTCGCGGTCGAAGGCAACGATTTTGTGGCCTTTCGACATCAGCCTGCGGCCGATATTGGCGCCCATCCGGCCAAGGCCGACAATGCCGATCTGCATGAAAACTCCTTCGCCGAGCGTAAAGCTCGAAATCGCTTCGCAATATCGGCGCAGTATGCACCGCCAGCGCCCGTGAAGGAACGCATCGCCAAGCCCGGGAGTTCCAGCCGGATCGCGTGAAATCCGGCTGCAAAACCTTACTTTTTCAGCACATATTTCACGATCGCCTGCTGGCGGACCTGGGCGCTGTAAATGACGCCATCATGCACCCAGATGCCTTCGCCGCCGGAGGTGATATGACGGTCGGCTTCCGGGTCGATGTCGGGAATCCAGGCCGTCACGATGCCATCCTTGACGCTGCCCAGGCGGATGCCGCGACCCCATCCGGGATGGAAGCCATAGGCGACCGGCGTGCGCGATTCGGAATCGGTGCTGTAGAGTATGTCATTCTTGTCGATATAGATGCCGCTGGGCCGGCCGAACTGGTGCCATATGTCGATCAGCTTGCCATCCTGGCTGAAGATCTGGATGCGGTTGTTGTAGCGGTCGGCGATGAAGATGCGGCCCTTGCTATCCATCGCCAGCGCGTGGGGAACGTTGAAACGGCCGAGCCCGATGCCGATGCCGCCGAACCAGCCGACATATTTGCCGTTCTTGTCGAAATGGACGACGCGATGGGTGCCCTGGTTCGGCGTATGGCTTTCCGCCACGAAGATGTCGCCTTGCGGAGAGACCAGCACCGCATTGGGCTCGTTGAAGGCGTACACGCCGCTGACGAAAGTCTGGCCGTCGCCCATCACGCCGGGCACGCCCAGGGTGCGAAGGAGATTGCCGTCGCGGTCGAATTCCAGCACATCGTTGCCGATGCCCTCGCCGATCTGGCCGTCGGTCACCCAGATATGGTCGTTCCGGTCGATGAAGAAGCCGTGCGGGAAAAGGAATTTGCCCGCGCCGAAGGCCTTGATGAAATTGCCGTCGGCGTCGAACTCCATGATGGGGTCGAGCTTGGAGCCCTTGCAGCTGTTGGCGCCGCAGCGATCCGCCACCCAGACATGGCCCTGACTGTCCACCGCCACCGCGCTGGAAGACCCCATCTTGCGGCCCGCCGGCAGCTTGAGGAAATCGTTCACCTGCGTGTAGGGATTGGGATAGGCGTTCGGGTCGTCATCCAGGCGGTCGAGCGTCTGGGCCTGAACGGGCGCCGCCGCCACAAGCCAGATCGCGCACAAGGCGCCTGAAAAAAACCTGCCGTACCGCATTCCACGTCTCCACGCCGCCAATTCTTCAGCGGCGCGACCCTAACGAGCCCCTTTCCTCCTGGCGAGCCCGGAAAAGGCCTTGGGCGCGGGAAATCCTCCCGCGTCTCTCGAATTTCCACATCCCGTTTGTGGCTTTTGGCGGCGCGATACCGCGCCTATACAGGGAAAGATTCGCCGGATTAAACCCTCTTGGTCGAACGAAAAACGCTTCTGCACTATGCCTATCTCGTCGCGATCCTGATCAAGGGATTCGACGGTGCGCTCGAGACCCTGGCCGGAATCGTGCTGGCCATAACCGGACCGCGTCGCTTTTACGAATGGGTGATCCGCCTTACCGCGCCCGAACTGACAGGACATCATCCCGCGCTTCATGCCATCCGCAGCGGTGCGACAAAGCTGGCGGAGGCGCCGCACGAATTCGTTCTCTTCTATCTCCTGGTGCATGGCTTCCTGAAACTTGGAATCGTGGTGGCGCTGCTGTGGCGCGGCGGCCGCCTGGTCTTTCCCCTGGCCGCGTTCATCCTGGGCGCCTTCGTTGCCTATATGAGTTGGCATCTGAGCGTGCGGTGGTCCGGCTGGGTGCTCAGCTTCGCGCTGTTCGACTTGCTCACCTTGGCGTTGGTGCTGAACGAGTGGCGCAACGTTTCCCGAGACGTCAATGCGCGGGCGGCCAGAGACCAAAAGCGCGGCTCCGCCTCCCCAATTCGTGGTTAACAACACGGAAACGCCGCGCCCGCCCGCGCTTCCATTAAGCCATCCTCCATTCTTTGTTCTCTAGATTCATGGCTTGTCGGGATTGCGGGGAATGAATCGCTTTCGGTCGATCGGTGTCTTGTTGTCTGCAATCACCGGTTTGCTGGTGGTGTTGTTGATCTCTGTCTTCGCCTACACCGCCAAGCACGCCTATGACCGCCGCGAAGCCGCGGTAAAGCTGCTCGAGACCGTCGACGTTCTGAGCGAAGTATTCGCGGCCCAGGAAGCCTTGCGCCTGGAGCAAGGCGAGATGATCACCGCACTGGCCTGGCCGCAGCCCAACAATGCCGCGACTTTGGCCAAGCTCCGGGTGCAGCACGGCGTCGTCGACAGGGCGCTGCGCCAGATGACCCAGAGCGCAAGCATCGAAGCGGACGGCCCGGCGCCCGACCAGGACAAGATAGACAGAGCATGGGCGGTCTATGACGAGAGCCATGCCGATGCCATGGCCGCGCTTGCGCATCCTCTTCGCGATCGCCCGGCGCACCTGCAGGCCGACTGGGCGGCAAGCGTGAACGGCCTGGTTGCCGCCATCAACCTGCGCACCCGCATACGCTCAATGTCGATCGCCGATGCCAGCGCCTTCAACAATGAGATGACCAAGCTCATCCGCATGGCCTGGTCGATGCGCGAGACCCTGGGCCGCGACCGCCGCCTCATCGCCGAGGCGATCATCCTGGGCCACAATCTCTCCTCCCGGGATTTGCAGCAATTCGCCGAGCAGGAAGGAAATCTGAACTATCCCTGGGCGGTGCTCGCGAGCGACAAGACCGATCTTCCCACCTTTCCCGAAGAGTTGAAGTCTGACGTGGACAAGGTGGCCGGCACGTATTTCGGCGAAGTGCATCTCGTCCGGCGGCGGATCCTGGACGCGCTTGGCAATGGCGAGGCATCGCCGCTCAGCGCCACCCAATGGCTGAAGGAAAGCGACCGGGGGCTGCTCGCCATCACCGATATTTCACGCACCGCCTTCACGCTCACTCGCGCCCGGGTGGAACAGACCCTGGATCGCGCCAGCCATGATTTCGACGTCGCGCTGGTGCTGATGATACTCTCCATCAGCCTGGCCTCCTTCACCCTCGTCTATGTCTTCGCCCGCGTGATCCGGCCGCTGCAGGCGATCACTGGAGCGATGCAGGCCGTGGCCGCCAACGATCTCGATTACCCGATACCCTTCCAGACCCGGCGCGACGAGATCGGCCAGTTCGCCCGCTCCTTGCGCCTGTTCCGCGACAATATCATCGAAAAGCGCAAGCTGGCCGAGGCCTTGCGCGAGAACCTGGTCGCCAAGGAAAGCGCGGAGGCTTCCAGCAAGGTCAAGTCGCAATTCCTGGCCAATATGAGTCACGAATTGCGCACGCCGCTGAATGCGATCATCGGTTTTTCCGAATTGCTGCAGAACCAGATTTTCGGGCCGCTGCAGAAACAGTATCGCGACTATGCCGGAATTATCCACGAATCCGGGCACCATCTGCTCAATCTCGTGTCGGACATATTGGACATCGCCAAGATCGAGGCGGGCAAATTCGTGCTCGATATCCAGGATATCGATCTCGCCGAAAGCGTGGCCTATTGCACCCGCCTGGTAAAAACCCGCGCCGACGAACAGGGGGTCAAGCTGGTCACGCTGCTGCCGGCCCAGGGCCTGACTTTCGCCGCCGACAAGCGCGCCTTCCGCCAGATCCTGCTCAATCTCCTCTCCAATGCGATCAAATTCTCCCGTTCCGGCGACGAGGTGGAGGTTTCGGCGGAGATCAGAGGCGGCGCGCTGGCGTTGACGGTGCGCGATCACGGCATCGGCATGCCGGAAAACCTTCTCGCCAAGATCGGCCAGCCCTTCGAACAGGCGGTAAACGACCCCGCGCATGCGCGCGAGGGCACGGGGCTGGGTCTTTCGCTGGTCTGCGCCCTCATCAACCAGCATGGCGGAACGTTCCGCATCGAAAGCCGCGAGGGGATCGGCACGGCGGTGACGTTCGAATTGCCCTTGCAGCCGGCGGGCCGCAAAACGGTGACCGCCGCCTGAACAGGTGACCGGCGGCGGCCGCCATGATATCACCGCCCGCGTCCAGACCGGTTCAAGGACGAGCGATGCTCAAGGACGCCTTCGCCCTGCACGCGCAGGGCAAACTCGCCGAAGCCGAGCGCGCTTATGGGGACGTGCTGCGCCGCGAGCCGGGGAATTTCCAGGCCCTGCACCTTCTGGGCGTCTTGGCGTTGCAGCGCGGACAGACCGCGCAAGCCATCGACACGATACGGCGGTCGCTGGCGCTGGAGCCGCGCCAGGCCTTGGCGCATCGCGATCTGGGCAACGGCCTGCAACAGGCCGGGCGGTTCGAAGACGCGCTTGCCGCCTATGATCGCGCGCTGGCGCTGAAACCGGACCAGGCGGATGTGCACAACAATCGCGGCATCGCGCTTGCCCGGTTGAACCGGATGGAGGAGGCGCTGGCCGCTTACGAGCGCGCCATCGCGCTGGAGCCGGACTATGCGCAGGCTCGCAACAATCGCGGCACGGCGCTGGCGGGCCTCGGCCGTGCCCGCGAAGCCCTGACGGATTTCGACCGCGCCATTGCGCTCGATCCCCGCTACGCCAAGGCTTGGGACAATCGCGGCGGCGCGCTGGTGACGTTGCATTGTCCCGAAGAGGCGCTGGAAAGCTTCGAGAGCGCCATCGCGTTGATGCCCGGCCTTGCCAGCGCCCATGACGGGCGCGGCACCGCCCTGGCGATGCTGCAGCGCCCCGCGGAGGCCCTGGAAAGTCACGACCGCGCCGTCGCGCTCGATCCCGGCTCGGCCGCGGCCCACAACAATCGCGGCACGGCGCTGGCCGCGCTCGGCCGTCATGCCGAAGCCCTGGAAAGCCACGACCGCGCCATCGCGCTCGATCCGGGCCTGGCTCTTGCGCACAACAATCGCGGCGCCGCGCTGGGCCATCTGGGCCGGATCGCGGAAGGCCTGGAAAGCCTCGACCGCGCCATTGCCCTGAACCCGGACATGATCCAGGCCTCCACCAATCGCGGCAATTTTCTCAACGATCTGGGGCAGCATGACGCGGCCTTGGCGAGTTTCGACCAGGCCCTGGCCCGCGATCCGAATTTCGCCGATGCCCATTTCGGCAAGAGCCAGTCGCTCCTGGCGCTGGGCCGGTTCGCGCAAGCCTGGCCCCATTACGAGTGGCGCAAGCGCCGCCTGGCGGAGAGCGCTTTTCACGCGGACGGACGGCCGCAATGGTCGGGGCATGAGGACATTTCCGGAAAGACCTTGTTCATCGAAGCCGAACAGGGGTTGGGCGACACGATTCAATTCTGCCGCTACGCGCCGCTGGCGGCGGATCGGGGCGCGCGGGTGGTGCTGACGGCGCAGGCCGTTCTTGCCGATCTGCTGCGGAGCCTGGATTCGCGCCTCGAAATCCTGGCGGTGCCGGAGCTGCCCGGCGGCTTCGATTATCACATCCCCTTGCTCAGCCTTCCCGGCGCGTTCGGGACCAGGCTTGAAACCATCCCCGCCGCGACACCTTATCTGCGCGCTTGCCCGGAGCGCGCGGCGGCGATGCGGACGCGGACCGGCGGCACGGGCTTCAAGATCGGCGTCTGCTGGCAGGGCTCTCATATCGCGGGCACGCGCTCCTTCCCGCTCGATGCGCTGGCCGGCATCGCGCGCCTTCCCCAGGTGCGCCTGTTCAGCCTCCAGAAAGGCGCCGGCAGCGAACAGTTGGAGAGGCTGCCGGAGGGTATGCGCGTGGAGACGCTGGGCGCGGATTTTCCGGAAGACTTCACGGACACCGCCGCGGCGATGGAAGCAATGGATCTCATCATCAGCTGCGACACCTCGGTGGCGCATCTGGCCGGCGCCTTGGGGCGTCCGGTCTGGGTGGCGCTGCGTCACGCGGCGGAATGGCGTTGGCTGACGGAGCGCAACGACAGCCCTTGGTATCCCGGCATGCGTCTTTTCCGGCAATCCGCGCCCTGCGATTGGCCAAGCGTTTTCCGTGCAATGGAAATGGAACTCGCGCGCAGATTGTCCGACCGACCACAGTTGACATGAAGTTCCCTCCAAAGGCGCGCTTTCGTCATTGACCTTCCATTAAGAGAACGGGACTACTTTGAAGATGGCTGGGGCGGCACAGGAGTCGCCCGATGGGAAAAAACGCAACGCCGGCCGGCAACGTCATTGGTCCTGACGGAAGCGTCCTGACCTGCGCCGACCTTCCACCGAGAAACACAAGACGCTGGGTGCCGCGCCGCAAGGCGACAGTGATTGCCGCCGTCGATGGCGGCCTGATCACCTTGGAAGACGCCTGCACGCGCTACGCGATTTCGCACGAAGAATTCTGTGCCTGGGTGCAGGCTTATTCGCGCCACGGCCTGGCGGGACTGCGCGCGGGTCAGCTGATGGATCGCCGACCGCTGAACCATTTGTCCGACAAGGGCGACGACTTGCTGGACCTGTCGCCGCCGGCGGGCCGCGCCTAGCGTTGCTCGCGCTTTAAAGCCCCGCCAGCGCATCCTTGGCGCGACGCACTTGCGCCTGGCTGGTTTCGCGCGCATCCGGCGCGATATAGCCGAACCGGATCAGCTTTCCGTCGATCGCGCCCGGCCAGGAAGCGGCGAAAGAGCCATGCACTTCGCGCACGCCGGTCTTTTCCACCACTAAGCGGACATTCTCGGGATTGAGGCCGCTGCCCGCCAGAATCTCCAGCCTTCCGGCGGCGCGCTTGACCATGGCGGCGATTGTTTCCATGCCGTCCGGCGCCTTGAGGCTGCCGCCCGAGGTGAGAATGGAACGAAAGCCCAGCCCCGCCGCGATATCCACGCCGGCAAGCGGATCGGGCGCCATGTCCATTCTTCTGGAAATCTGTGTCGACAGCGAAGCCGTTCTGGAAGC
>JAFKFF010000443.1 GCA_017307315.1 Alphaproteobacteria bacterium | reverse complement strand
TTTGCGCGCCGGCTGTCGCCTGCGCGCAATAAGCGCTGCTACGGGCACCTCCCCCGTCAGAATGCTTCGCATGCACGGGGGAGGCGGGCCTGAGCAAGCTTCAACAAGTGCTAGGTCGTTTTGGCTCCAGTTGGAGCATCAACCTATTCGTAACCGCGTTTCTTTACCGGAATTTTTCCAACAAAAGCGCGGCGTCTTTTCTTCAAAGTGGAAATATTTGCCGCGATTGCCCGGCAAAATTTTCCCGCTCCCGGCAATTTGTGCCGAGCAAGAATGCGCGCGGAAAATCCGCGCCGGAACGTTTTTTCCGTGCCGCCGGAAAATCGATGTTTAAGCGAATCTGAATCCCGCGCGGCACGGCGCTTGCCTAAAGGTCCTCCGGGCAAAACGCCCGATGAGCTTCACGCTCAGCACCAGAACGGAGAGACCAATGACGTTTTCTGTGAATACCAATGCCGGCGCCTTGACCGCGCTGCAATACCTCAGCGCCACGCAGGGCGCACTGTCCAAGACCCAGAGCGCCATCAACAGCGGCCTCAAGGTTGCTTCCGCCCGTGACAATGGCGCCATCTACGCCATCGCGCAGAATCAGCGCGGTGCCGTTGCCGGTTATGCCTCGGTCATCAACTCGATCAACAACGGCACCTCTTCGATCGAAGTCGCGCTGTCCGCCGGCCAGTCCATTTCGGACCTGCTGATCCAGTTGAAGCAGAAGGCGCTGGCCGCCGCCGACGCCTCGCTCGACACCGCCAGCCGCCAGGCGCTGAACTCCGACTTCACCGCGTTGCGCGATCAGATTTCGACGATCGTGAAGAATGCGG
Organism: Alphaproteobacteria bacterium; assembly: GCA_017307315.1. Taxonomy (GTDB): domain Bacteria; phylum Pseudomonadota; class Alphaproteobacteria; order Micropepsales; family Micropepsaceae; genus Rhizomicrobium. Next base: position 715 of record JAFKFF010000443.1, on the reverse strand, counting down.
TGTTCAACGGCTTCAACCTGGTCGACGGCTCGACCACCCAGATCACGGCTCTGGCCTCCGCGGATGGTGCGCGTCGCATCACCACCCAGGCGCAGAACATGAAGCTGTCGGGCTCGATCGTGACCATGAAGTCCACGGCCACGATCTCGACCCAGTCCAAGGCCTCGACCCTGGTCGCGACCATCCAGACCTCGCTCACCAACGTCAACTCGGCCCTCGCCAAGCTGTCGGCCGGTGCGGCGAAGTTCTCGATCCAGGCGACGTTCGCCCAGAACCTGTCCGATACGCTGACCATCGGCATCGGTCATCTGGTGGACGCCAACATGGCGGAAGAAAGCGCGTCGCTGCAGTCGCTGCAGGTCAAGCAGCAACTCGGCATCCAGGCGCTGTCGATCGCCAACCAGGCGCCGCAGACCCTGCTGGGCCTGTTCCAGGGCGGCTGATACGGCCCGGGAAATGGCGGGCGCTGACCGCGCCCGCCGCTTTCCGGATTTTCGAAATGCGGGTGACCGCCAAAAAGGCGGCATGCGCGCCCCGGGGCGTGGGGGACTCTTCGTCGGTGGGAATGACAGGCGGGCGATGCCGGGGGGCGTCGCCCGTTTGTTTTTTCGGAGCGTCGGCCAGGAAAAGTGGGAGCCGCGTCAGCGGCGAGCGGTTTTCCGTCCGGTCGCGCGACCTAAAGAGAGCGTCGGCCAGGAAAAGTGGGAGCCGCATC
>JAFKFF010000306.1:15094-18515 GCA_017307315.1 Alphaproteobacteria bacterium | reverse complement strand
GCGTCGTTGTCCTGTTGCTGGCGATGACCATCCTGACGACGCTCATCCTCGACCTCATGCGCGATGGTCTCGGGCGGATCGACCTGCAGTTCCTCACCAGCTTCCCCTCCCGGCGCCCGGCTGAAGCGGGTGTCCTGTCGGCCTGGGTGGGGACCACCCTGATCATGTTCGTCACCGCGCTCCTCGCGATTCCTCTCGGCGTCGGCGCGGGGCTTTATCTTGAGGAATATGCGCCCAAGAACCTGCTGACCGACATCATAGAGATTAACGTCAGCAACCTCGCGGGTGTGCCGTCCATCATCTACGGCCTGCTCGCCCTCGGTTTCTTAGTCTACGCGCTTGGCCTTGGCCAAACTGTGCTGGTCGGCGGGATGGTTCTAGCCTTGCTCATCCTCCCAATTGTGATCGTCTCCACCCGCGAGGCTGTGCGCTCCGTGCCGTCGGGATTGCGCGAGAGCGCCTATGGGGTCGGCTGCAACAAGTGGCAGGTGGTCTGGCATTATGTTCTGCCGACCGCCAGGCCCGGCATCCTGACCGGCGCCATCGTCGGTTTGTCTCGGGCGATCGGGGAAACGGCGCCGATTATCACCATCGGCGCGCTGACCTTCATCGCCTTCCTACCGCCGAGCCCAGTGCAACTGAGCCCTCCGTTCTTGAACTTCGACTGGTTGAACTCGCCCTTCACCGTCATGCCGATCCAGATGTTTAATTGGATCTCGCGGCCTCAGGCCGCCTTCCACGTCAACGCTGCGGCTACCGGCATTCTCCTGCTGCTCATGACGCTGGCCATGAACGGCTTTGCGATCTTCCTGCGCTATCGGCTCCGCCGGAACCTACGGACATGACGATGAACCCGACTTCGCCTGCCTGCCAGCTATCGATCGAAATGCCTTTGGCTGAGGCGCCGGAAGGCCCTCAAATCGTTCGCGCCAGTGTGAAGGATCTGAAGTTCTGGTACGGCAAGTTCCAAGCGCTTCACGGCGTGAGCATGCCAGTTTGGGATCGGCGGGTGACGGCTATTATAGGCCCATCAGGTTGCGGTAAGAGCACCTTTTTGCGCTGCTTTAATCGGATCCATGATCTCTATCCAGGAGTCCGATATGAGGGTTCCATTGAGCTAGCGCCGGAGAACGTCAATTTGGTGAGCCGGACTATCGATCCGATCCTCGTCCGCCTTCTTGTCGGCATGGTGTTTCAGAAGCCGAACCCTTTTCCGAAGTCCATTTATGAGAATGTGGCCGCCGGACTCTATGTGCGGGGCATCCGCAACAAAGGGGAACTCGACGGACGAATTGAGAAGGCTCTGCGTCAGGCCGCACTGTGGGATGAAGTAAAGGACCAATTGAATAAATCCGCGTACGAGCTTTCCGGCGGCCAGCAGCAGCGGCTGTGCATTGCTAGGGCGCTTGCTCCCGAGCCAAAGCTGTTACTGTTGGACGAGCCCACCTCGGCGCTCGACCCGATCGCCACCGCCAAAATCGAGGATCTCATCAATCAACTGGTCACCGATGTGACGATCTTGATCGTGACCCACAATATGGCGCAGGCTGCGCGAATATCTCACCACACGGCCTTCATGCACCTCGGCGAACTTGTGGAGTACGGGGACACACAGCAAATATTCACCACGCCCAAGGTTGCTCAAACTCAGGATTATGTCACCGGCCGCTTTGGCTAGCCATCCGGCCTCGATTCACCCGGAAAGCAACCAAGCCCCCGCTAGTTCGCATCAGAGTGCCGTGGGACCTCAGGCCCTCTCATGCCTCCAGAATCTCGCCGTGGTGGCAATGGCACTCCCCCATGCCAAGCGCCTCCATATCATTCATATTCTACACGCCAGGACCGTCTATGTTGGGTGCGACATCGTGGAGGAGATCGGATTGGCATGGTCCACCACGTCGAAACATCTGCCAATCTTCAAGGCAGCGTACGCCGTCGGTGAAAGCCGCGCCGAAGGCGCTTGCCTTGCCCGGCGCGACCGCAGCGGCTTCCTGAGCGGGGGTTCAAGCAACTAAGTCGGGCCGATGCGCGCGATCCTCGACAATCCAGCAAGTGAACTCGCCAAGTGGCTCGTAGGTGAGCAGGGCCAATCCTGACCCAGTTTTCGCTTTGAATTTGTAGGACTAGCGACCCGCTTGCGCGGCAAAGTTTGCTAAGGGCGTCGCCCTCGCGCCGGACAAGGGAAGCTGTCGCCGTCCTGGCCGGTCTCCCCAGCCTTCCTCCATTTCATTCCGTGCAGGCTGGGTGATCCCCCTCCGGCCCGGCCGCCCTTGTCCTCTGCTACCCCTGTCTCGCCGACGGGCAGGGTTTCAGCGCGGCGCTCCGCTGCGCGGAAACCCAAGCCCAAGGAGGTCAAAATGCACTATCAGCTTGCCACCCGGTTCGGCCGCAATGCCCATCAGATCAGCGGCCGGGAGCCCCTTGATAACGAGGCGCTCTATCGGCACGTCCCGTCCATCTTCGCCCGCGAGGCGCACGACAGCCGTTCGGATCGCTATGTCTATGTTCCTACCATCGACATCGTGGAGGGGCTGCGCCGGGAGGGATGGTCGCCGTTCTTCGCGGTCCAGTCGGTTCCGCGCGACGGCAGCCGCCACGGCCACGCCAAGCACATGCTGCGTCTGCGCCGGGATGACGGGATCGGCAAGCCCGAGGCCGCCGAAGTCATCATCGTCAACAGCCATGACGGGACCAGTGCCTATCAAATGTTCGCCGGGATGCTCCGTTTCGTTTGCACCAACAGCATGATCGCGGGCGAACGGTTCGAGGAGGTTCGGGTGCCGCACAAGGGCAATATCGAGCATGACATCATCGAAGGCGTGTTCACCGTCGCGGAGGACTTCCCCCGGCTGATCGACGCCAGCGAGTCGATGAAGGCGATCCAGCTTTCCCAAGACGAGCAGCGCTTGCTTGGCGAAGTTAGCCTTGTCGCTCGCTATGGCGACGACGAAAGCCCCGTTCGGCCCGAGCAGATCATCGAGCCTCGCCGCCGCGAGGACGTAGACCGCAGCCTGTGGACCACGTTCAACGTCATTCAGGAGAATGTTGTTCGCGGCGGACTGCATGGCCGCAAGCGCAACGCCGAAGGTCGTATCCGCCGCAGCCAGACCCGCGCCATCAACGGCATCGACCAGAATGTGACGCTCAATCGCGCGCTGTGGACACTGGCCGAAGGGATGCAGCGCCTGAAAGCGGCATGACCATTTGCCACCGCAGGGCCGGAATCCCGGTCCTGCGGCTTCGCCGTTTCGCGCCGATCCGCTGCGGCGGATCGGCGGCGGCCGCGCGTTCCAAGGTCCGCGCGGCCGCAATAGCGCGCTCGCCGGGCTAACGCCCGGCTCGCGCTGAGTAGTGGTAAAATCCCCACCGCTGCCTTAAAAGAGGCGCGGGCCGCTACGCGGCGGCCTGGGGTGTGGAAACC
>JAFKFF010000306.1:0-15089 GCA_017307315.1 Alphaproteobacteria bacterium | reverse complement strand
TGACGGCGTCGCAATCCTTGACCATGCGGTCGGGGAGCCTGCGACGTATGTCCAGGTGCCTCGGTGCTAAAGGTCGTAGGAACCGAGTTAATCCGGTTTTCCAACTCCCCGATCATGGGTTCAGGAGCTGTTTGCGGGGGCGCACCGCAGACCAGCAGCCCCGCTTAGATCGGTTGAGCGGTGCGGATTCTGCTTGCAACTATGCCAAACCGGCGGGTCGAAATTGGTCGGCGACGACGCTATTGGTTAACGTGGGCGAATATTCGGGGGCGTCATGGACGAAAAGGGCTTCAATGACCTTGCGCCCGATTCGTCACAGCTCACCAGCTATGACGAAGGGCATCTGGCAGCCTATCTTTGCTTGCTGGACGCCGATGCAAATGGTGCCAGTTGGCGCGAGGCAGCAGCCATGATCTTTGGCATTGATGCCGCAGCCGAACCGGATCGGGCGAAGACAATGCACGAGAGTCATCTTGCCCGCGCGCGGTGGATGACGGAAGTCGGCTACGCACACTTGCTGGGCTGCAAACGCCCGCTAAAGCGTTAATATTTAACTCCATTTTGGATCGAGTTATTACGGCTCGCGCGGCATGGTTGTGCGCGTCCTTCGCGCTATCGCACGGACATTCCCTTGGCGATGTTGCACTTCCTGAAATCCGCGCGGAAGCGCGGTTGGGAGGATGCAATGCCGACGCCGCCAGGGCGTCGCCAGCGACGCGCCGGCGGACTGTCCGACGCTCTCGGGCGCGCCGACATAGCCGCCGAGTTCCTGCGGCGAAATCGAACTTATCGCGCCGAACATGCACAGATGCAGCAACGCATCGCCAGTGGCGCCGTCGCGATGCACGCCGCTGAGGCGGCGTTCGCGCGGCGCTGGGGGTTGTCTTTTCGCAACGGCACCAGATGACCTTTCAGACCCGGTAGTCTGGCGCCCGGAACTGACCGCCGTCACGGTTATCCTCGAAGCCACACCGGACGGATTCGCAACCGCCGCCCCGGTCGATCCGCGCGCGCTCGGCGCGCTACTCACCGACCTGGCCGGGATCGACGGACGCCATGTTATCGTCGCCGACACGGCCGGCGAGCATCGGTTATGGCTGCGCGATCCGCAGCCCGGCCAGCCGCTCGCAGCCGTCATTCCGCTCGACAAGGATTTCCTCACCCGGCTGGCCAGTCTGTTGCGCTTCCATCGCCGCCTGTTCGGCCGGACGACAGGACCGCTGCCGCGCGGATGGCCGCTCACGGCATACCGGCTGGCACGCCTCGACCTGATGCTTCGGGCGCTCGACCTACGCCACGGCGGCGCAACCTACCGTCAGATCGCGGTTGAGCTGGGGCGCGAGGACGCGACCAAGCTATCCGCTAGCGATTGGAAGATGTCCGCCTCACGTTCGTTCGTCGTGCGGCTGGTCCGCGACGGCATCGCCATGATGAACGGCGACTACCGCAAATTGCTTCGCATCCGCTGATCCAGCCCTGCCGCCGCAGCCCTGTAGAGGGTGGTCGCATCCGTGCAGCCGCACATCTTCATACCCCACCCGGCTGCCTCCATTCTGACAATTACGCCTCCTGCCGCCACCGCCCGCAGGAGCCGTCACTTGTCCGATACGCCCACTAATCTTCCGCCCCGCTTCCTGCGCACGCCGGAAGCCGCGCGCTTTCTCGGCCTCTCCGGCCGCACCCTTGAGAAGCACCGCTATTTCGGGACTGGCCCGGCCTACCGCCGGATCGGCGGCCGGGTGGTCTATTCGGTCGATGACCTACGCGCCTGGGCCGACATCGGCATCAAGCACTCGACTTCCGATCCGGGGCAGGATGACCTCATGCCGCGCGCGGATTCGGCTATCGCCCGGAGCCGGCGATGACCGTCCCGCCGTCACCCATGCGCCACCGCCAGCCGTCCGACGACGGCATGACGCGCGTCGAACTGACGTGGATCGAGAAGCGGATCGAGCACTGGATCAGGTTCGGCCGCGTCGCCGTGGACGAGATCGTGGACCGCCGCCGCCGCATCGTCCGCTTCCGTCCCGGCGCGATCTTCGCGTTCGTTCGCTGGGCCGCGAACGACTATGGCACGATCAGCTCGCGTATCGACATCGTGCGCGCTGTCGGCGCGGGCGAGCCGTTCACGACGTTGCCATTCGTTCGGCCGGGTGGTGACATCCTGCTCAAGATCGAGGGCTGGCCGAAGGTCTCCCAAGTGCTCGCCGCAATCGACGCGACCGAGGCGGCCGGTGTCGATCCCTGCGACGCCGCACCGGATCACTGGCGGCACGTCGCCAACCGGATCGCCGCCGGACAGCAGCCGCGCCCATACACGCAGGAGCGTCATCGCGCCTGGCTCAAACGCCGGGAGATCGAAGGATGACGCGCCGTGCATGGGCCATCGCCACGCTTTCGGCCGCGTCACTATTCGCCGGATCGTTCGCCGCTGTCGCAGTGTTCGACCCGTTGCCGCGCGTCATCTGGAACGCCAGCGCCAGCGCGCCGCTCGGTCTCTACCGGATCGAACCGTTGCCCGACCCGCCGCACGGCGCGCTGGTCGCCGTGACGCCGCCCGCACCGCTGGCGCGGTGGCTAGCCGAGCGCGGTTATCTCGGCGAGCGCGTGCCGCTGTTGAAGCATGTCGCCGCCCGAGCGGGTCAGCTTGTGTGCCGGATCGGCGCCGTGGTGAGTGTCGATGGACGGCCCGTTGTCGTCGCCCGCGAGCGCGACGGACAAGGCCGCCCGCTGCCCGTCTGGCGGGGGTGCCGGACGCTGCGCGCCGGCGAGCTGCTGATGCTCAATCCCGATCACGCCGACAGCATGGACGGCCGCCATTTCGGCCCGCTCCCGGCCTCGACCGTGCTCGGCCGCGCCATCCCGATCCTCACCCGTGACACCCCGAACGCGCCGCTCGCGTGGCGCTGAACCCGCTTGTCCCTGCCAACCCAAAGGAGAGTCCCATGCAAATCGGCAGCTTTTTCCGCACCGCCAACGGCTACGAGGGCATCATCGAGACGGCGACGCTCGACATCCGTATTTCCATCTTTCCCGCCGAGGCGAGCGACGCCGACAGGGTGCCCGACTGGCGCGTCCATCGCGGCGACGGCGGCGAAGGCCCGGAAATCGGCGCGGGCTGGAACGAGACCGGCGAGCGTGCCGGGGATTACGTCTCGCTGCGCATCGACGATCCCGCCTTCGCGCAGCCGATCCGCGCCGCGCTGTTCCAGAACACGGGCGACAAGTCGGCCTGGTCGCTGCGCTGGAACCGTCAGCCAAAGTCGCGCGAGCAGGATTGATCCGGTGCGCTTCCCCATAATCCCTTTGTTCGCGGGAAAGCCGTCTCATCCCTCCGTCCCGCTCGGTCGCAGGCCGGCCGGGGCGCGCAGCGAAGGTCAAGGGCGGCCGAAGGCCGGCGCCCCGCGCGCACCCTTAAGCGTAGCGAGCACGTTAGCAGGCTGGCGGCGGAGCGGAGTCGGATCGGCAGTGGCGCTTGCCGTCGTGCTGCTGTTTGGCGGCGCTGTGCCGGTTGCGGCGACGGCACAGGATTTGCCGGCCGCGCGATCGGCGGCGGCTCATCCCTACGTCGGTCATGTCGCCGACGCGGCGCGGCGGTTCGGCATCCCGGAAGCGTGGATATGGGCGGTGATGCGCGTCGAGAGCGGCGGCAACTCGCGCGCCGTATCGCACGCTGGTGCGATGGGATTGATGCAGATCATGCCCGCGACCTGGGCCGGTCTTCGCGCGCGGTATGGCCTTGGCGCTGACCCGTTCGACGTGCGCGACAACATCATGGCGGGCGCGGCCTATCTGCGCGAGATGCACGACCGCTACGGCAACGCGAGTGCGATGCTGGCGGCCTACAATGCCGGACCGGGCCGCTACGACGATTACCTTTCGCGCGGCCGTCCGCTACCTCCCGAGACGGTCGGCTACCTCGCCCAACTCGCGCCGATCGCAGGCACGCCGGGCACGCCAGAAGTGGCGGTGACTGCGCCGCCAGACCCTTTCGCATGGCGTCGTGCGGCGCTGTTCGTCCGCACCGTGAGCGTTACATCCGAAGCCGTCTCTGCGCAGTCGGACGGCGAGGAGCCCGCGCCCGAGCCGCCTACCGATGGGCCGAAGTCCGGCAACGGTCGCGCCATCGCTCCGGCACCCAACGCGCCGGTGGACACACTGTTCGTCCCCCGCGCCCGCGCGGGCCGACCGCAATGATCCGCGCCTCATCCCGATCATCCGTCCCGAGCAGGATTGGGGCTGGGAAGGGAGAAAACGGCAGAGACAGACGAGGGCAAGATATAAGCAGCGCCCCGTTCAGCCGAAAAGCCGAGGCTTTTCCGGGGCTTCACGCGGGGGCGTCGGTCGGCGCGCGTGCCGCGCGGAAGGGAAAAGCCAGCAGACTCAATGCCTCGAATGGCACCGCAGGCGATTTTCGGCCGAAAGCGAGCCGGCCGTGAGCAAGGACAGCGAGTTCCGCGTCCGGCCGGGCAAGGCCAAGCGCAGCAAGGCGCAGGGCCGCAATGCCCGCGGCCTGGTCGCCGAGGTTCTGCGCGTCGCCGCGATCCACAGCGGCGGCCGGCGTGGCGGCGCCAGCGGCGCGCGCCGTGGCGCGCAATCCACCTTCGGGCGTGGACGCACGGCGTTCGCCCGCAGCCGCCTGTTCGGCTCGGGCCGCCGCGTCATGGTCAAGATGCTGCCCGTGACCACCCGCAGCCGGGGTGGCAGGCGCTCGGCGCCACTGTCCGCGCACGTCGCTTATTTGAAGCGCGAGGGCGTCACCCGCGACGGCTCGCCGACCCGGATGTTCGACGCGGCGGCCGACAACGCTGACGATCGCGGTTTCACTGAACGGTGCAAGGATGACCGGCACCATTTCCGGGTCATCGTGTCGCCCGAGGACGCTGCCGAGCTGACCGACCTGCGCGAATACACGCGCGACCTCATGCGGCAGATGGAGGCCGACCTGGGCACGCCGCTCGATTGGGTCGCGGTCGATCACTGGAACACCGACAATCCGCACGTCCATCTGCTCGTGCGCGGCGTTACCGATCAAGGCGCCGATCTCGTCATCTCCCGCGACTACATCAGCCACAATCTCCGCTCGCGCGCGCAAGACCTGGCCTTCGCCGAGCTTGGGCCGAAGCCCGAACATGAGGTGCAGCGAGCGCTCGACCGTGAGGTAACGGCGGAGCGCTGGACCCGGCTAGATACCGAGATCCAGCGTTCCGCCGACGAGCTGGGCGTGATCGACCTGCGCCCCGAGCGCCCCGGCCCGGACGATCCGCGGCTCCGCCGCTTGATGGTGGGCCGGTTGCAGCATCTGGAAACGATGGGGCTCGCGGCCGAAGGCGATACCGGCCAATGGGCGGTGGCGGAGGGCGCGGCGGTCAAGCTGCGAGAGCTGGGCGCGCGCGGCGACATCATCCGCACGATCGGCGCGGCGCTCCGTGAGCGCGGTCAGGACCGGCCGCTCGACAGCTACGCCGTCGTCAGCGGCGCGCCCGAGAAGCCGATCGCCGGTCGACTGATCGACAAGGGATTGCACGACGAACTGACCGGCACCGCCTATGCCGTGATCGACGGCACGGACGGGCGCACCCACCATGTCCGGCTGTCCGGCATCGAGGCGCTGGAACATAGCCCCAAGCTCGGCGGGATCGTCGAACTGCGCGCGATCGGGCGGGTTGGCGAGGAGAAACCGACGCTGGTGCTCGCCACGCGCTCCGACTTCGACCTTGCCGCACAGATCAAGGCGCCCGGCGCGACCTGGCTCGACCATCGGCTGATCGAGCGCGGAGCGGGCGTCGCGGACGGCGGGTTCGGCGCGGAGGTACGCCGAGCGATGGACGCGCGCACCGACTATCTCGTCCGCGAGGGGCTGGCGCGCCGCTATGGCGAACGCACGGTGTTCGAGCGCGGCTTGCTCGACACGCTGCGCAAGCGCGAACTGGACTCTGTTGGCGCGAAGATCGCGGGCGAGACCGGGCTTGCCTATCGCCCGGCCAACTCCGGCGACAAGGTCGCCGGCGTGGTCCGCCAGCGGCTCGCACTCGCATCGGGCCGCTTCGCCATGATCGACGACGGACTCGGCTTCCGCCTCGTGCCCTGGGCCAGCCCGCTCGAACAGCAGCTCGGCCGGCAAGTCACCGGAGTCGTCCGAGCAGGCGGCGGCATCGACTGGACGCTCGGCCGCAAGCGCGGCCTCGGCCTTTAACGACAGGAGAACCCATGTCCGCGACCAAAATACTGTGGGGCCAGACCACCACCGTCTTTCTGACCGTGCTTGCCGCCGTGTGGGGCGCGACCCAATGGCCAGCCGCCGCGCTCGCCTATCAGCCCGAGCTAGGGCCGCCCTGGTTCATGCTCGGAGACTGGCGCGTCTATCCGCCCCCGGCCTTCTTCTGGTGGTGGTTCTCGTTCGACGCCTATGCGCCCGACATCTTCAAGACCGGCGCGTTCATCGCCGCGTCGGGCGGGTTCGTGTCGATCGCGGTCGCCATCGGCATGTCGGTGTGGCGCGCCCGCGAGTTGAAGAACGCCGAGACCTACGGCTCGGCGCGCTGGGCGACAGAGCGGGAGGTGCGCGCGGCCGGGCTGCTGGGGGCAAACGGCGTGGTGCTCGGCAAGCTCGCCGCCGACTATCTGCGCCACGACGGTCCCGAGCATGTGCTGTGCTTTGCGCCGACTCGCAGCGGCAAGGGCGTCGGCCTGGTCGTGCCGTCGCTGCTGACCTGGCCGGCCTCGGCGATCGTCCACGACATCAAGGGCGAGAACTGGACGCTCACCGCCGGCTTTCGATCCCGCCACGGTCGGGTGCTGCTGTTCGATCCGACCAACGCGGCGTCGGCCGCCTACAATCCGTTGCTGGAGGTGCGGCGAGGCCAGTGGGAGGTGCGCGACGTGCAGAATGTCGCGGACGTGCTGGTCGATCCTGAAGGGTCGCTGGAGCGCCGGAACCATTGGGAGAAAACATCGCACTCGCTGCTGGTTGGCGCGATCCTGCACGTCCTTTACGCCGAGTCGGACAAGACGCTCGCAGGGGTGGCGTCGTTCCTTTCCGATCCCTCGCGCACGATCGAGCAGACACTGGCGGCGATGATGGCCACGCCGCACCTTGGCGAAGCTGGCGTTCATCCCGTTGTCGCCAGCGCCGCGCGCGAGCTGCTGAACAAATCCGACAACGAGCGATCGGGCGTGCTGTCCACCGCCATGTCGTTCCTTGGCCTTTACCGCGATCCGGTCGTGGCGCAGGTCACGCGCGCCTGCCACTGGCGCATATCGGATCTGGTCGAGGGCGACCGGCCGGCGACGCTCTACCTCGTCGTGCCTCCATCGGACATCTCGCGGACCAAGCCGCTCATCCGCCTCATCCTCAACCAGATCGGGCGCCGGCTGACCGAGGAACTGACGCCCAAGCGGAACCGGCATCGCGTGCTATTGATGCTCGACGAATTTCCCGCTCTAGGCCGGCTCGACTTCTTCGAGTCCGCCCTGGCGTTCATGGCGGGCTACGGGCTCAAGGCGTTCCTGATCGCGCAGAGCCTCAATCAGATCGAGAAGGCTTACGGGCCAAACAACGCGATCCTCGACAATTGCCATGTGCGGGTGAGCTTCGCCACCAACGACGAGCGGACCGCCAAGCGCGTGTCGGACGCGCTCGGCACCGCCACCGAGATGCGGGCGATGAAGAACTATGCCGGGCATCGCCTATCACCGTGGCTAGGGCACCTGATGGTGTCGCGGTCGGAGACCGCTCGCCAACTCCTTACCCCCGGCGAGGTGATGCAGCTTCCACCCGACGACGAGATCGTGATGGTGGCGGGCGTCCATCCGATCCGGGCGAAGAAAGCGCGCTATTTCCGCGATCCGCGCCTAGCCCAGCGGATCATGGCGGCACCCGCCTTGGCTGCCGGCGCGGCCCGCCCCGACGACTGGACCGGGAGCGCGGCCGCCGCCGATCCTGCCGACGTGGCGCGGATCGTTCGCGCGCAGGAGGACGCCGCGAATGGAGGACTGCGCCGTGAACCTGAGCTGCCCGAGCATGTCGCCATCGCGCCGGAGACGGCAGCGTCGCCCGCCCAGGAGTTTGCGATCGTTGAGGACGAGCAGGACGACGCGGCGCGGCAGGCGGCGGTGCGGCGCCGGATGCAGGGGCTTGCGCGGCAGGCGTCGCTCGATCCCGGCGATGGCATCGAGCTGTAGGAGGCCGACATGCGGACCCGCCTCAATGTCTATTTCCCGCCCGCGCTTGCCAAGCAGGTTGACGAGCTGGCGATCCGCCGCCGCATCTCACGCTCGGCGATCGTGGAGGCGGCGGTCGCCTCCTATCTTTCGCCGGACGGTGCCGATCGGATGGAGGCGGCGTTCGCCCGAAGGCTCGATCGCTTGTCGCGTCAGGTCCAGCGGCTTGAGCGCAACACCGGCCTCACCACCGAGGCGCTTACCCTGTTTGTGCGGTTCTGGCTGACGATAACGCCGCCGCTGCCCGACGAGGATCAGGCGACTGCGCAGGTGAAGGGGCGCAAACGCTACGAGGGCTTCGTCGAGACGCTCGGCCGGCGCTTTGCCAGCGGCAAGAGCTTGATGGACGAGATACCGGAAGATGTTTGGCCGCGCTCCGCATCGTCCGAGTCGGACTGAATAAACGCGCCACCCTTCATGTAGTCGAACGGCAATTCCGCCGCAGACCGCGTATCTGCCGCCCCCTCTACTACGCCGTCAAGTAACTGTTGCGGCAGAAGTATTCATGCGTCTCTTGATGTGCCCCGACAGCCGGGCGGCGGTTCGCCCGGTCCTTCGCAGGGGCCATTTCCTTGACCGTCCATCCGATCCGATCCGAGGCCAAGACGCGCGGTGCACGGATGCTCCGCACGGCGCTCGGCCCGTCGATCGCGGCCTGGCTCGACGACCCGACCGTGATCGAAGTGATGCTGAACCCGGATGGCCGGCTTTGGCTGGATCGGCTTGGCGACGGGATCAGCGATACGGGCGAGCTGCTGAGCGCCGCCGATGGCGAGCGTATCGTTCGCCTGGTCGCGCACCATGTCGGCGTCGAGGTTCACGCCCGTAGCCCGCGCGTCTCGGCCGAGCTGCCGGAGGGCGGCGAGCGGTTCGAGGGGCTGTTGCCGCCCGTCGTCGCCGCGCCGGCCTTCGCCATCCGCAAGCCTGCCGTCGCCGTCTTCACGCTCGATGACTATGCAGCCGCCGGCATCATGTCGGCGGCCCACGCCGAGGCGCTGCGCCACGGCGTCGAGACGCGCGCCAACATCCTCGTCGCGGGCGGCACAAGACACGCGCGAGCTGCAATGCGCCGCGCCCAACCTCGTCGCCATGCGGACGAAGGACGGCGTGGTGTCGCTCGCCGAGCTGGTCCGCGCGTCGCTGCGCCTCCGGCCCGATCGTATCCCGATCGGCGAGGTGCGCGGCGCCGAGGCGCTCGATCTCATCAAAGCCTGGGGCACCGGCCATCCCGGCGGCGTCGGCACGATCCATGCCGGGTCCGCGCTCGGCGCGCTCCGCCGCATGGAGCAGCTCGTGCAGGAGGCCGTGGTGACGGTCCCGCGCGCGCTGATCGCCGAGACCATCGACCTCATCGCCGTGCTGGTCCGTGACGCCCACGGGCGCCGGCTCACCGAGCTGGCCCGCGTCGAAGGGCTCGACCCCGCGACCGGCGACTACCGCCTCGCACCGCTCATCACCCCCCAGCCCGGAGACCTGTAATGACCAAGGATACCAAGCCCATCGCCGTCGCCAAGCCCGTTGCGGACGCCAAGCGTCGCTTGCTTGGCGGCACCATGCTCGACCGCCTCGGCCATGTCGGCATCACCGCCGCCGGGCTGCTCTATGCCGTGCCCGCCCATGCCGGCGGATCGTCGATGCCGTGGGAAGCGCCGCTCCAGTCGATCCTCGAAAGCATCGAGGGGCCGGTGGCGAAGATTATCGCGGTGCTGATTATCATCATCACCGGGCTGACGCTCGCCTTCGGCGACACGTCAGGCGGCGCGCGGAAGCTCATTCAGATCGTGTTCGGCCTGTCGATCGCGTTCGCCGCGTCGAGCTTCTTCCTGTCGTTCTTCTCGTTCGGCGGCGGAGCGCTGATCGCGTGAGCAGCGTGACCGATCCTGTCGAGCCCATCGCCGGCTATTTCGCGCCGGTCCACCGGGCGCTGACCGAGCCGATTTTGCTTGGCGGCGCGCCGCGTTCGCTCGCCATCGTCAACGGGACGCTGGCCGGCGCGATCGGGCTCGGCCTTCGTCTCTGGATTGCCGGCCTCGTCATCTGGACGATTGGCCACGCGCTTTCCGTGTGGGTCGCGCGACGCGATCCGCAATTCGTGGACGTGGCCCGGCGCCATCTCCGCTTTCCGACGTGGATGCAGCCATGATGAGCTTGCGCGAATATCGCAACAAGGCAGCGCGCCTTGCCGACTTCCTGCCTTGGGCCGCGTTGGTCGGCGAAGGCGTGGTGCTCAACAAAGACGGGTCGTTCCAGCGCACCGCACGCTTTCGCGGCCCTGATCTCGACAGCGCGACACCCGCCGAGCTGGTCGCCACGACGGCGCGCTTGAACAGTTCGCTTCGGCGCTTGGGCTCCGGCTGGGCGATCTTTGTGGAGGCGCAGCGCAGTCCCGCACTCAACTACCCGGAATCCGAGTTTCCCGATTCCGTGTCGGCGCTGGTCGATATGGAGCGGCGCGAACAGTTCCGCGAGGAAGGCGCGCATTTCGAGAGCGCCTATTATCTGACGCTGCTGTGGATGCCGCCGGCCGAGGAAGCCGCGCGGGCGGAAGGCTGGCTCTATGAAGGCCGGTCCACCACCGGCGTCGATCCGTGGGAGCTGCTCAAGGGCTTCACCGATCGCAGCGACCGTGTGCTCAATCTTGTCGAGGGGTTCTTGCCCGAGGTTCGGTGGCTCGATGACGGCGAGACGCTGACCTATCTCCACTCGACGATTTCGACCCGACGCCAGCGCGTCCGCGTCCCCGAGACGCCGATGCACTTGGATGCTCTACTCGCCGACGAGCCGTTGACCGGCGGGTTGGAGCCGTGCCTGGGCGACCATCACCTCCGCACTTTGACGATCGTGGGATTCCCCAGCGTCACCTTTCCCGGCTTGCTCGACGAACTGAACCGGCTCGCGTTCGAGTATCGCTGGTCCACCCGCGCGATCATGCTCGACAAGACCGACGCGACCAAGCTGCTTACCCGCATCCGCCGCCAATGGTTCGCCAAGCGGAAATCCGTGGCCGCGATCCTCAAGGAAATCATGACCAACGAGGCGAGCACGCTGCTCGACAGCGATGCCTCGAATAAGGCCGCCGATGCCGACACGGCATTGCAGGAGCTGGGCGCCGACTACGCCGGAATGGCCTATGTCACCGCGACGGTGACGGTGTGGGATCGTGATCCCGCCGTCGCCGCCGAGAAGTTGCGGCTTGTCGAGAAGGTCATCCAGGGCCGCGACTTCACCGTCATTCCCGAGGGGATGAACGCGATCGAGGCATGGCTGGGGAGTCTTCCCGGCCATACCTACGCCAACGTCCGCCAACCCCCGATCTCCACCATCAATCTCGCCCACCTGATCCCCCTGTCAGCGGTATGGGCGGGGCCGGAACGGGACGAGCATTTCGGTGCAGCCCCCTTGCTCTACGCAAGAACCGAAGGCTCGACCCCGTTCCGGTTTTCCCTTCACGTCGGCGACGTCGGCCATACGCTGATCGTCGGCCCGACCGGCGCCGGCAAGTCGGTGTTGCTCGCGCTGATGGCGATGCAGTTCCGCCGCTACGAGAACGCGCAGGTCTTCGCCTTCGACTTCGGCGGCAGCATTCGCGCCGCCGCGATCGGCATGGGCGGCGACTGGCAAGATCTCGGCGGGATGCTCGCCGACGAGGCCGGCGATGGCGTGCAGCTCCAGCCGCTCGCGCGAATCAACGATCCGGCCGAGCGAGCCTGGGCGGCCGAGTGGCTGGCAGCGATCCTCGCGTCCGAGGGCGTTGCGGTCGATCCGCAGGCGAAGGAGCATATTTGGTCGGCGCTCAACTCACTGGCGTCGGCACCTATCAGCGAACGCACGCTGACCGGCCTGGCCGTGCTGTTGCAGAACCAGCAACTCAAACAGGCGCTCGCCTCCTACTGCATCGGCGGTCCCTGGGGTCGACTGCTCGACGCCGAGGCCGAACGGCTGGGCGAAGCCGACGTGCAGGCGTTCGAGACCGAAGGCTTGGTCGGCGCCGGTTCGGCCGCAGCGGTCCTGTCCTATCTGTTCCACCGGATAGGGGGACGGCTGGACGGCTCGCCGACGCTCATCATCATCGACGAGGGCTGGTTAGTTCTCGACAGCCCGGACTTCGCAGCGCAGCTCCGTGAGTGGCTGAAAACCCTCCGCAAAAAGAACGCCAGCGTCGTCTTTGCCACGCAGAGCCTTGCTGACATCGAAACGTCGAGCATCGCTCCGGCTATCATCGAGAGCTGCCCGACGCGCATCTTCCTGCCGAACGAGCGCGCTGCCGAACCGCAGATCGCCGCGATCTATGAGCGGTTCGGGCTCAACGCGCGCCAGATCGAAATCCTCAGCCGGGCAACGCCTAAGCGCGACTATTACTGCCAGTCGCGGCGGGGCAACCGGCTGTTCGAGTTGGGGCTGGGCGAGGTTGCGTTGGCCTTCGCGGCCGCGTCGGCCAAGGGCGACCAGCTCCGCATCGCCGACATCATCGAAACCCACGGCCAGACCGCGTTCGCCGCCGAATGGCTGCGCCATCGCGGCTGCGCCTGGGCGATCGAGCTTCTTCCCCCCAGCCAGCAGGAGTTACCGCTATGACTCGACTTCCCTTGCGCCGCGCCATTCTGGCCGGCTTCCTTGCCACATCGGGCGCCATCGGCCTCACCGCCGCGACCCCGGCCTACGCGCAGTTCGGCGGGATCGTCTATGATCCGACCAACTATGCGCAGAACGTGCTGACCGCCGCGCGCACCTTGGAGCAAATCAACAACCAAGTTCGCCAGATTCAGAATCAGGCGACTTCGCTGCTCAATGAAGCGCGCAACCTCACGAGTCTCCCGCAATCCTCGCTTGCCGAGTTGCAGGGCCAAGTGCGCCAGACCCAGCAATTGCTCGGCCAGGCGCAGCGCATCGCTTATGACGTGGGCCAGATCGACCGCGCTTTCACGAGCCGATACACGACCGGCGCCATGTCGGTCCCGCAACGGCAGCTCGTCGCAAACGCGCGCGAGCGGTGGGAGACCAGCGTGGGCGCGTTTCAGGACGCGCTCCGTGTTCAAGCCGGAGTCGTCGGAAATATCGACGGCTCGCGTGCCACGATGGACCGCATCGTTTCGGCCAGCCAATCGGCCGAAGGCGCGCTCCAGGCGGCGCAGGCGGGCAATCAGCTACTCGCGCTCCAATCGCAGCAGCTCGCCGACATCGCGGCGCTGATGGCCGCCCAAGGCCGGGCGCAGTCGCTGGAAGCGGCGCGCAACGCAGCAGCCGAGGCCGAAGGGCGCGAACGCCTCCGCCGCTTCCTCGGCAACTAAGTCGATGTCGGCTGCCGCCAAAATCGCCGGCGTCGCCACGTTGGCCGGGCTCATGATGACGGTGGCGATCCTCCCCGCCGTCACAGAGTCGCGCGCGCCGGACGTTGCCAGCGCCGCGCCGGCAAGCGCCGGGCGCGCGCCCTTGGCGGCGGAACTCGCGCGCTGCCGCGCGCTCACCATGCCGGATTCCGGCTGCGAGGCGGCATGGGCGGCGCACCAGCGCCGGTTCTTCGGAAAAGAAGGCAATCGGCCGTGAACGACACCGGCGTCATCGACAACTTCCTCCAGGTCTTTACGACGTATATCGACAGCGGGTTCGGGCTGCTCGGCGGCGAGATCGCGTTTCTCTCGACTACGCTGATTGCTATCGACCTGACGATCGCCGGCCTGTTTTGGGCATGGGGCGCCGATGAAGACGTGCTTCAGCGCCTTATCAAAAAGACCCTCTACATCGGCGTCTTTGCCTTCATCATCGGCAACTTCAGCACGTTGGCAACGATCGTGTTTCAGTCCTTCGCCGGGCTGGGCCTAAAGGCGACCGGCGATGCCATGAGCATCGCGGATTTCATGCGCCCCGGCTTCATCGCCGCGACCGGCTTGGACGCTGGCGAGCCGCTGGTCGAAGCGGCGGGAGAGCTGGTCGGTCCAGTCTCGTTCTTCACGAACTTCGTGCAGATCGTCGTGTTGCTGCTCGCCTGGGCACTCGTCGTCATCGCCTTCTTCATTCTGGCGATCCAGATTTTCGTCACGCTGATTGAGTTCAAGCTGGTGACGCTCGCCGGCTTCGTGCTGTTGCCGTTCGCCTTCTTCAACAAGACCGCCTTCATGGCCGAGAAGGTGCTGGGCCATATCGTCTCCACCGGCATCAAAGTTCTCGTGCTCGCCGTCATCACCGGCATCGGCACGACTTTGTTCAGCCAATTCACCGCCGCCGCCGGCCCTGAGCCAACGCTAGAGCAAGCAATGTCGATCGCGCTCGGCGCGCTGTCGCTGCTTGGCCTAGCGATCTTCGGCCCCGGCGTGGCGAACGGCATTGTCTCAGGCGGCCCGGCCCTGGGCGCGGGCGCAGCCGCCGGAACCGCGCTCGCCGCGGGCGGTGCGCTGGTTGGCGGGGCAGCGGCAGCGCGCCTCGGCGCCGGTGCGGCCGCAAGCGCGTTCGGCGGCGCGGCGCGAGGAAGCGCCTTTACTTCCGGTGCCGCGAGCAGCGCCTATGCGCTGGGCTCGGCAGGCAAGACCGGCGCAGCCGCCGTCGCGGGTGGCGCGGCCGGTGTCGGCCAAGCGGCGGCAGGTGCGGCGATGTCCCCGCTACGGAAAGCCGCCGCATCCCTGAAAGACAGCTATCGCTCCGGCGGTCGCGCCGCAGTCACGGCGACAGGAGGCACGATTTCAGGAGGCGCTTCGCCATCGGCGCCAGCCTCCGACGACAGGCCCGCTTGGGCGTCGGCTATGAAGCGCCGCCAGACCATGACCCACGGCGCGACGATTGCCGCCCACACCCTGCGTTCCGGCGACGGCGGGGGAAGCGGCTCGTCCGTCGATCTCAATCAGAAGGACTAGCTGCCATGTTCCGACGACCGA
>JAFKFF010000442.1 GCA_017307315.1 Alphaproteobacteria bacterium | reverse complement strand
GTCAACTGACATCTACAATGAGTCTAACGTCGACTCGTCGCCCGCTCCCGGAAAAGAAGCCATAGGTATCGGCATCCAGCACATGGAACGCGCGGACGTTGAACATGTTCATGACGGCGAATTTCAATGAGGCATTTTGTTCGGCGAGTTTGAACTCATAACGCGTGTCCCAATCAACTGTTGTGTAATCAGGAACAACGGCGACATCGTTCAGTGTGGCGGCTACACTCCCGTAATGATTGATGCCTAAATCGAAGGAAAGGCCCGCCATTCCTTCCGGGTGCCAGTTGGCGTCGAAGATGAATTTCCGGGACCGAAGGCCGACCGGCCTATAACCCGAAATGCCCAGGCGCACGGCTTCTCCGCCGACCGTCGGCTCCGTCAGCACTGCACCCGCCACCACATCGAGTTGATCGGTCAGATTGCCGGAAAGCGATAACTCCAGGCCTTTGTTCTCTAGCGTCCCCAGCTCGCGATAGACGTTCGCTGGGTCGAGATTGAAATAAAGCTTCTTCAGATCGAACACATCGACAACGAGGCTGGCCCCAGGCAGTAATTTCCACCGCACCCCGCCATCGATCTGCCGCGTGGTGGTTGCGGGCAGCGCCTGGTTGCTGTTGGACGCATTGCTCGGCGCGATGCCATTTTCCTCAAGCCCTTGGGTATAGCTCCCGAAAATCGCTACTTCGTCCGTCACATTTGCTATGGCCGAACCGGTTAAGAGCCATGGCGATGCATTCAGTTGGGCGGCCGGAGCGCCGGGCACAACAGTGCGCTTGTGATATCGTGCTCTCTGAACACCGAGGCTGGCTTGCAGCCAATTTTCCCACGCCGTCTGATAAGCAAAACCTATCCAACTCTCATCCACATGATCCTGGGTCAGTGGGCCGAATTGAACGTTCGGCTTTGGCGCATTTATCACTTGGTTGATCGCCTGCGGTCCCACATCGACCGTGACGGAATTGCCGTAGAGTCCGTTCCAATTCCGCTCCCGAAGCGAAAGGATAAACCGATGGACCCATGGCCCATCGGCGAAACTCTTTTCCAGCCGGAACTCTCCGCTGGTAGAGCCGAGGTGGGACGGTGGACTCAAATCCACCTTCATCTCGCCAAAACCGGAGGGAGCGAGATTGGCAAGTTGCGGAAAGCTGCTCTTCGGATTGACCAGCTCGGAACGGAAAATTCCCAACCGCATAACCCAGGACGAAAAAGAGTAGCTCAGCACTCCGCCATAATTGATGCTGAAATCTTGCCCCCGCGCCCATATCGGACCGAAGAAATGGTGCTGAGGAAACGGACTCGGCAGTAAACTGCCCTCGGGTTCATAAACCTCGCCGTCTTTCGCCGAGTAGGTGTCTTTGCGCGACCAGAAGGGCAAGAATTCCAAATTGGGAGTGGGCCGCCACCTCAATAGGACGCCAATATTGCCCTCATAATTGTCGCCGCCGCCGGGGGAAATATTGCGATTGTAACCGATGCCACCACCGGCGCTCAGCGTCTCGGTGACCGGTATGGTGCCATCAAGCTGCAGGGTGTTGTATCCGAAGGTGT
>JAFKFF010000305.1:1604-11722 GCA_017307315.1 Alphaproteobacteria bacterium | reverse complement strand
ACCTTCGCGGGCACGCGCGTGCCCAATGCCGAAGGCCAGACCGAGCGGCTGATCGGCATGATGCGGGAAAGCACGGAAAAGCAGCGCGAAATGCAGCGGCTGACCTATCTGGCCACCCGCGATGAACTCACCGGTCACCTCAACCGCAATGCGCTTCGCACCGAATTGCAGCTGGCGATCACGCGCGCCAAGGAGGAGGATCGTCATTGCGCCTTCCTGGTCGCTTCCATCGACCGGCTGGCAATGATCAATGACGGGTACGGCTTCGATTCCGGCGAGGAAGTGATCGTCGGCGTGGGCGAGCGTGTCGCCAAATCGCTGCGCGCGAGCGACATCATCGGCCGCATCGCCGGCAACAAGTTCGGCGTCATCCTGCGCAACTGCCGGGAAAACGAGATCGCGGTGGTCGCCATGCGCCTCAGGCGCGCGGTGCGCGACCATGCGATCGAGACCCGCGCCGGCAAGGTCTCGGCCACCATTTCGGTGGGCGCGGTCTGGCTGCCCTTGGCCGCCGCCACCAGCCAGGAAGCGATGCTGCGCGCCGAGCAGGCGCTGGAGCGCGCCCGCGTCAACGGTCGCGACGGGTTCGCGGCCTATGCCCAATCGCCCCAGCGCGAAACCGCGCGGCTGCGCCAGATGAACATCGCCGACGAAGTCGTCCTGGCGCTCAAGGCGAACCGCATCCGCCTCGCCTATCAGCCCATCATCGACGCCAGGACCCGCAAGCCTTCCCACCATGAATGCCTGCTGCGCCTGTTGCGCGCCGACGGGCAGGAGGTCACGGCCGGCCATTTCGTTCCGGCCACCGAGCAGATGGGCATCGTGCATCTGGTCGACCGGTTCGCGCTGGAAGAAGCGGTCGACCAGCTCAAGCAGCATGACGACATCCATCTGGCGGTCAATGTGTCGGGAACCGCGACGCTGGATCCGGTCTGGCTGCAGGGCTTCGTCGATCATATCCGCGACAATCGCGACGTGGCGGACCGGCTGATCGTCGAGCTCACCGAAACCGCGTCGCTGCACCGCTTCGAGGAGAACGCCCGTTTCGTCTCGCAGCTGCGCGAGCTGGGCGTTCGCGTGGCAATCGACGATTTCGGCGCCGGTTACACCTCGTTCCGCAATCTCCAGATGATGCATGTCGATCTGGTCAAGATCGACGGCTCCTACATCAAGGACCTGGCCGCCAATCCGGAAAACCAAGTCTTCGTGCGCACCCTGACGGCGCTGGCGAAGAATTTCCACATGAGCGTGGTGGCCGAATGGGTCGGCTCGGAAGAAGACGCCGTCCTCCTGGAAAGCTTCGGCGTCGATTATTTCCAGGGCTTTTATTTCGGCGCGCCGGATTTAAATCCGGCTTTTTAGACGAACCCCTCCGGCCTTCGCAGCTGGCTTTTGCGCTACGGCTCGCGCCTACGCGCTGCAAGCGCTGCTACGGCCACCTCCCCTTCCAGGCGCTGCGCGCCGAAGGGGAGGTGGGCCTCGGTTCGCTTCAAGAGGCGCTGTATCGTCCTGGTCGTGCCCTCTCTCCCCGCGCATGCGTGAGCATGCCGGCGGACGAAAGGAGTACGACCAAGTTTCAACAAGCGCTGGATCGTCCAGGCTCTGGCTTTCTTCCCCCATTGGGCGAAGCCCATGATGGGGGAAGATGTCTTCCGAGGGTTTATCCCGAGGAAGACAGATGGGGGGATCAGATAGAAGGCAACAGCAATGTTGCCCGGAACCCTTTTCCCAGCTCGCTTTCGATTTCCAACGCGCCGGCCTGCAATTCCGCGAAGGCCTTGACCAGGGTCAGGCCCAGACCGGCGCCGCTGGCATGGTCCTGCGCGCGTCCGGCATGCTCGAAAGGTTCCAGGATGCGCGTCAAATCCGTGGCCGCGACGCCGGGCCCATTGTCGGTCACGGTGATGGCGATCTGCGCGCCGCGACGCGTCACGCAAAGGGTCACCGTGCCGCCTTCCTGGGTGAAGGCGACGGCATTGTCGATCAGGGCGCTGACCATGCCGCCCAGCACGGTTTCGTCGGCCTGGATCATCAAGCCCTGGGGGCAATTCTCGGCCCGAAGGCGAATGGATTTCGCTTCCGCCGCCGCGGCGAAGCTGTCGCAGGCCTGCCAGACCAGGCTGCCGGCATCCAGCATCACCTTGCGCAAGTCATAGCGGCCGGCCGAAATCTTGGTGAGGTCCATGATCTGGTTGACCATCTTGAGGAGGTTGGTTCCCCCCTGATGGATCAGCCCGGCATATTCGCGCACCTGCGCGGGGGTGAGATTGTCGGAGAGCGCCCCGATCAGGTCCGAAAAACCCAGGATCGCGTTCAGCGGGGTCTTGAGCTCATGGCTCATGGTGCGCAGGAGCATGGTCTTGGCGTTGTCGGCCTGCTGGGTGGCGTGATCCAGGCGCTTGGTGAGATCGGCGAGATAGTTGGTCTGGCGCCGCGCCTCGTCGCGGGTGCTTTTCAGCGCCGATTGCGCCTGGGCCAGCGCGGTCTCGGCCCGCGTCTTTTCCGTGATGTCGGTGAGAACCACGGCCCGTCCGCCATCCGGCGTGGCATGGTCGCGGATCAGGTAGGCGGCGCCGGTGGTGGTTTGCACCGTATCGGCGGAAGCGGGCGCGCGATGGCCGCGCAGGCGGCGCTGAATCCATTCCTCCGGCGGCACATCCAGCGCGATGCGCCCGCTATAGGCGGCATCGGTGGCGATCCGGTCGAAGGAGCGGCCTTTCAAATCCTCCAGCGGCGTGTCGGTGAGGTCGGCATAGCGGGCATTGCCGCTGATGAAACGGTCCTCGGCATCGAAAAAGGCGAAGGCGTCGGCGGAGAGGGTGATCGCATCGCGCAGCTGCGCCACCTGATGGCGGGCGGCGGTGACATCGGCCCAGAGCAGAATGATGTTGCCATTGGCGGCGCGCCGCGCCTTGAGCTCGACGATGCGTCCGTCGGCGAGGGGGATGTCGCGCGGCTCTCCGGCCTCGAGCTGGCTGAGGCAATCGGCGGTGAAAGCGCTTTGGCCGCCGGCCAGGGCCGCGGGCGCGATCTCGGCCAGTTCCAGCGCGATCAGGTCCGCATAACGCCTGCCGGTCAGGCTCTCGATCGGGGGGAGCTTGCGGAAAATGTGATGCAGATGGCTGTTGGCGAAAACCAGCCGCGAATCGGCGTCGAAGATGGCAATGGCGACGCGCAGGCTATGCAAACTCTCGAGCAGGGCCTCAAGGTCCTGTTCTTCCCCACCCCGCTTCTGCGCCACGTTTTGCACGCGATCTCCCGTCGGCGGAAGTGTCGGACGTGCCCGGTTGCGGAATGGTTAGGTCTGGCGCGCATGCCGGCTCCCCTTTGGCGCACGGGCGACAGCGATCCCCGAATCGCGGCACTTTCCTAACATGGGTTAACCATGTGGCCCGGAAAGCTTTCTTCTTTGTCAACGAGTCACGTCTGTCTTCAGCATTCGTTAAATCTTGGCCGCCATGATCGGCCAAAATCATGGTGAACAGGCTGTAAAGCGTGAATCGCATCTGGTCTCTTCTGGATATCGAGCGCAATCCGCGCCGGATGTTCGCCGCCGTTCAGGCCGGCAAGGGGCTGGTCGGCGCTGCGCTGGCCATGGGCTTTCTCTTGGTGGTGGGTCGTCCCGATCCGTTCGAAACCGCAGCCCTGGCAGGCCTTCTGGCGCCGCTGCTTCTGGCGCTGGCGGCGGCGACGCGCTTGCCGCTGCCGTTGCTGGAACAGGCGGGTCTTGCCCTTTTCGCGCTCCTGATCGGCTATCTCGCCGCGCTGACCGGCGGGCTGCAATCGCCTTTGACGGTCTGGCTGTTCCTGGTGCCGGCGGAAGCTGCGCTGGCCGGCGGAACGCGGCCGGTCATGAAAGCGGGCATCTCGGCCGCCATCGTGCTGGCGGCTTTGGCGGGCGTCACGCTCAGTGGCGATCTGCCGCCCTCGCGCCTGCCCGCGCCCACCGATGCGATCTCGGCCGCCATTCTGTTCGCGGGACTTCTGCAGATGGGCCTGATCGCGGTGGCCGCGCGGGACCAGAAGCGCGCCGCCGACCGCGCCGCCGAACAGGGGACGGCGATGTATCAGCTTCTGGCCGACAATGCGGTGGATCTCATCACCCGCCATGCGCCGGATGGACGGATTTCTTTCGCCAGCCCCGCCGCGGCGGCGCTGCTGGGCCGAAAACCCGAGGAACTGGAAGGCGTCCTGCCCGCCGCGCTCGCCCATCCCGAGGATCTTTCCGCCCTGCAGGCGGCGTTCCTGGAATCGGCCTATTTCGGTCGCGAAGGCGCCGCCGAAGTGCGGCTGCGCCATGGCGGCCAAGGTTATGTCTGGACGGAAATCCGCTGCCGGCCCGCGGGGCCGCGCGTCAAAGGCGCGCCGGCGGGGATCGTCGCCGTCACCCGCGACATCACCGAGCGCAAGGCGCAGGAACGCGCCCTGATCGAGGCGCGCGATGTCGCCATGAGCGCGTCGCGGGCGAAATCGGCCTTCCTCGCCAACATGAGTCACGAATTGCGCACGCCGCTGAACGCCATCATCGGTTTCTCCGAACTGATGGAGCGGGAAATTTTTGGGCCGCTGGGCAATGCGCGCTACCAGGAATATGCCCGGCTGATCCACGATTCCGGCGGCCATCTGCTGGAATTGATCAACGGCGTGCTCGACATGTCCAAGATCGAGGCGGGCAAGTTCGAACTTTATGAAGAGATTTTCCCGCTCGACGAGGTGGCGCAGGCGGCGCTGCGTTTCGTCCATCTGGCGGCGGAGCGGGGCGGGGTGGCGCTGTCGAGCGAGATCGCGCCCGGCACCAGGCAGATTTTCGCCGACAAGCGGGCGGTGAAGCAGATCCTGGTCAATCTGCTCAGCAACGGCGTCAAATTCACCCCGCGCGGCGGGCGGGTGGTGCTGTCGGCGCGCCGCGTCGAGAAGGGCGTGGAGATCGCCGTCCGCGACACCGGCACCGGCATTTCCCGCGCCGATCTGGAAAAGCTGGGCAAGCCCTTCGAGCAGGCGGAAGGCGCGATGACCCGCGGCAAGGAAGGCACGGGCCTGGGCCTGGCGCTGGTCAAGTCGCTGGCCGCGATGCATGGCGGCGAGGCGGTGCTGGAATCGGAACTCGGCGTGGGTACCATTGTCCGCATCCGGCTGCCCTTCGCGGCGGTGGACGAGGACGGCGCGGCGCGGCCGAAAGCCGAAGCCAAGGTGCTGCCGTTCCGCGGCGCGGCCTGATACAAGCCGGTCATGCATTCCGCTCCCCGCCTCAAGGCCGGCATCTTCGTGCGCGCGCTGATCCGCCGTGTCGCGGTGGCCGGCGCCGCCGCCTTTGTCGCGCGCAAGGGCGCGGAGGAAGCCGGCGCGGTGATCCTGAACGTGTCGCGGCTGGATGGAACCTGTCTGCTGCTCAACCAGGCGCGCGACGGGCGGGGCCATCTGGTCTGGGCTCAGGCCCTGGGCGGCTGGAGCGACGAGGCGCGGGCGCGCGCCTGGCTGGACAAGCAGGTCAAGTTCGATCCGGATCTGTGGATCGTGGAGATCGAGGACCGCGAAGGCCGCGCTTTCGTGGATGAGCCGATCGTGTAGACTTCGCGCCCGTCCGCCGAAGGTTCCCGATGCCGACGCATGCCCAGCCCAGCGCGCTGTCTTATCTGCTGCCGCTTCTGATCATCCTGCCGCTGCTTTATTTCCGGCTGCGCAAGATGATGCGGCCGCAACCCTTGAAGTTGAACCGCCTCTGGATCCGTCCGGCGGGCATTCTGTTCGCGGGCATCGCCGTGCTGGTGGGAGCGCCGCCACCTGTCGCCGATCTGCCCTGGTTTGCCGTCGCCGCGTTGGCCGGTGCGGCGGGCGGCTGGCAATGGGGGCGGCTGATGGCGATCCATGTCGATCCCGAGCATGGCACCTTGATGGCGCGCGGCTCGCAGGCGGTGCTGGTGGTGATCGTATTGCTTCTGGCGGTGCGCGTCGGCCTGCGCGCCCTGGTGAAGCTGGAAGGCGCGGCCTGGCACCTGGACGCGGTCTTGATCACCGATGGACTGATCGTGTTCAGCGCTTTCCTGTTCGGGGTGCGGGGGCTTGAGATGTATTTGCGCGCGCGCCGGGTTCTGGCCGAAACCTCGGCGGCCGCCTGACATCGGTTTCGTTGCGCTTTTCTGGACCCTTGCGGCAGGGGAAGGGGCCTGCTACCCCGCCGCGTCATGAGCCAGACCCCCGCCAGCGAAGCCGCAAGACGGCGCACCTTCGCCATCATTTCCCACCCTGACGCGGGCAAGACCACGCTCACCGAGCATCTGCTGCTGCTGGGCGGGGCGATCCATGCGGCAGGCCGGGTCAAGGCGCGGGGCGAGGCGCGGCGCGCCAAGTCCGACTGGATGAAGATCGAGCAGGAGCGCGGCATCTCGGTCACCAGCGCGGTGATGACGTTCGAATACCGGAACGCGGTGTTCAATCTGTTGGACACGCCGGGCCATGAAGATTTTTCCGAAGACACCTACCGCACCCTGACGGCGGCGGATTCGGCGGTGATGGTGATCGACGCCGCCAAGGGCATCGAGGCCCAGACCCGCAAGCTATTCGAAGTCTGCCGCCTGCGCGACATTCCGATCATGACCTTCGTCAACAAGATGGACCGGGAAGCGCGCGATCCCTTCGAACTTTTGGACGAATTGTCGGACCAGCTTCAGATCGAGACAGCGCCGATGATGTGGCCGGCGGGAATGGGGCTGAACTTCAAGGGCATCTATGACCTTGGTCGCGACGAATTCATTCCCTTCGGCGGCAAGGACCGCATCGGGCACAAGGCGCTGGCGGCGAGCCTCGATCCGGATCTGAAAGCCAGGCTGGACGAAGAGGTGATGCTGGCGCGCGAGGGTCTGCCCGCCTTCGATCTTGCCACCTATCGCGAAGGCCATCTCTCGCCGGTGTTTTTCGGATCGGCGCTGAAGAATTTCGGCGTGGCCGAGCTTTTGGGCGCCCTGGCGGAGCATGCGCCCAGCCCGCGCGACCAGGCCGCGATCGGGCGGGCGGTTCATCCTTCCGACGAAGACGTCACCGGCTTCGTGTTCAAGGTCCAGGCCAACATGGACCCCAACCACCGCGACCGCGTCGCGTTCCTGAGACTTGCATCGGGACGTTTCCGCCGCAACATGAAGCTGAAGCAGTCGGGTACGGGAAAATCCATCGGCGTGCACAATCCCATCCTGTTCTTCGCCTCGGAGCGCGAAACGGTGGACGAAGCCTGGCCCGGCGACATTATCGGCATCCCCAATCACGGTGTCTTGCGGGTGGGCGACACCTTGTCGGAATCCGGCCAGGTGATCTTCACCGGCATTCCCAACTTCGCGCCGGAAATCCTGCGCCGCGTGCGCCTGGCCGATCCGATGAAGCAGAAGCATCTCGCCCGCGCGCTGGAGAGCCTGGCGGAAGAGGGCGTGACGCAGCTCTTCAAGCCGCAGATCGGCTCGCAATGGATCGTGGGCGTGGTCGGCATGCTGCAGCTCGACGTGCTGAAGTCGCGCCTGGTGGCGGAATATGGCCTGGACGCCGATCTGGAGCCGGCGCCTTACGATGCGGCGCGCTGGCTTTCGGGCAGCGATGCCGATCTGGAGAAATTCGCCGCCGCCAACCGGGGCGGGATGGCGTCGGACCGCGATGGCGCGCCGGTGTTCCTGGCCAAGAGCGCCTGGGAATTGGGCTATGTCGCCGAAAAGGCGCCGGCCGTGAAATTCCTCAAAACGCGCGAGCGTCACGAAGTCCACGCCGAGAACTAGACCTCACCGTCCCTCCCCCGCTCTCCGTCCAACGCGCAGACTTCTGCCGTAACCTCAGGTAAATTTCCAGGGATTCCGCCAGATTCTACTACCTTGCGCTACACGGTACTATGCATTATAAGGTTCCTCATGTCCGAGTCCCTGCAAGTCCAGCTGAAGAAAGGTGTTCTGGAGATGTGCGTGCTGGCGCTGCTCTCCAAAGGCGACAATTACGCCTATGAGATCGCGGCCCGGATGGCCGAGGCGGTCGGCATGGGGGAAGGAACGGTCTACCCGCTGATGCGGCGGATGCAGAATGACGATCTGGTTTCGACCTATCTGCAGGAATCCGCCAGCGGTCCGCCGCGCAAATATTATAAGCTGACCAAGGCGGGCGCCGCCGCTCTCAAGGCGCAGCGCGCCGAATGGGATGCGTTCGAGACAGCCGTCGCCAAGATCCTGGGAGACGCGTCATGAACCGCGCCATGTTTCTCTCCGAATTGCGCATGGGCCTGTCGGGCCTGCCGCAGAACGAGATCGACGAGACGGTCGCCGATTATGAAAGCCATTTCGCCGACGGCCTCGCGGCGGGACGCAGCGAAGCGGCCATCGCCAATGCGCTGGGCGACCCGGCGCGGCTGGCGCGCGAATTGCGCGCCGAGGCCGGGTTCAAGCGCTGGGAGACCGAACGCAGCGCCGGCAGCATGCTCAGCGCCGTGGTGGCGCTCTTGGGCCTGGCGACCCTGGACCTGATTTTCCTGATCCCCTTCGTCTTCCTGGTCGGCGGCATTTTGCTGGTCATGATCCTGACCGCCATCGGGATGTTCTTCGGCGGCGGCGCGGTGCTGCTGCTGGCGCTGTTCCCCGGCGTTCTGATGTTCGGCACCAGCGGCATGCTGGGCTCCGGCATGGCGCTCGCGCTGGCGGGCTTCGGCCTGATCGCCGGCGGCATCGGATTGATGGCGCTCACCTGGCTGCTGCTGGACGGCTTCGTCCGCGGGCTGGTGCAATATGCCCGGCTCCATTTCCGCCTGATCGATTCCGCACAAACAAGGAGAGAGTGATATGCGCACAAAGCTCGCAATCATCGCCGTGTCGGGATTTGCCGTTTCCGCCGTCTGCCTGGGCGGCGCCTTCGCCGTGGGCGGCCATGCCATCGGCAATGCCATCTTCGGCACCGATCTGATGAGCCTTGCCAATCTGCCCCGCTGCGACGTCGATGCCGAGCCCGCAGCGACCGCGACCAGCCGCACCCTGTCCTGGGACGGCGATGGCGAACGCGCCGCCGTGGCCGTTCCCGCTCATGTGCATTATCGGGCCGGAAGCGGCGATCAGTTGATCGTCGCGGGCGATCCGACCTTGATCTCGCATATCCGCGTCAAGGACGGATTGGTGTCGCTGGATTGCAACGGCAATTTCCATGTCGGCAAGGATGCGCGGGTGGATGTGACCCTGCCGGGCCGGCGCAGGTTCAAGAGCTTCGCGCTGCTCGGAACGGGCGATGTGCAACTGAGTGGCCTGTCGCAGCCGGACGTGAAGGTCTCGATTGCCGGTTCCGGAGACCTTCAGGCCGAGGGCAAGACCGACAATCTGGCCGTGGATGTGCGCGGGTCCGGCAACCTGAAGCTGGGCGATCTCGCCGCCAAGAATGTCGATGTCGATATCAAAGGCAGCGGCAAGGCCGAAGTCGCGCCCGAAGAGTCGCTGGATGTCAGCCTGCGGCAGCGGCACGATCGTCCATCCGGACGGCACGCGGCAAGGCGGCCGTGGGCGCGAGCGGCATGCCCGCGCCAACGATGCGGCGATCCGCGCCGCTATTCTGGAAGCGCTGCAGGAGGACCGCTATTCGGATAGCGACGAGATGGAGCGCGCCAAGGATAGGCTGAAGGCCCGGATCCGCGCCCGGGTCGCGCACGAACTGGAACAGGAGAATCTGTGATGCGCAGCAAGCTCGCCGTCGTCGCCATAACCGGTTTTGCCGTTTCCGCCGTCTGCCTGGGTGGCGCCTTCGCCCTTGGCGGGGAAGCGGTGGGCGATGCCCTTCTGGATTTCGGCAGCTTCGGCCAGCCGCGCTGCGACATTGGCGGCGCCACCACCAGCCGCACCCTGGCATGGGACGGCGATGGGGATCGGGTTGCGGTGGAAATGCATGCCGACACCTATTACCGGGCCGGCAGCGGCGACCGGCTGGTGATCAAGGGCGATCCCGGAATGGTTTCGCATGTCTATGTGCGGGATGGCGTGGTGGGGATCGATTGCCGGACCAATTTCCACTTCGGCAAATCGCCGCGCCTGGAAGTGACCTTGCCCGGCCGCCCCTTCCGCACCTTCGAGCAGCGGGGCAGCGGCGACAT
Organism: Alphaproteobacteria bacterium; assembly: GCA_017307315.1. Taxonomy (GTDB): domain Bacteria; phylum Pseudomonadota; class Alphaproteobacteria; order Micropepsales; family Micropepsaceae; genus Rhizomicrobium. The sequence goes on along the minus strand of JAFKFF010000305.1, from coordinate 1,635 downwards.
GCATCTTGCCGGCCTTTCGCAGCCGGACGCG
>JAFKFF010000305.1:0-1583 GCA_017307315.1 Alphaproteobacteria bacterium | reverse complement strand
GATCGCCTTTCGGTACGGGTTGCAGGATCCGGCGACGTCACCGCGACCGGCAGCGCCCGCGCGCTGGATGTGGATTTGCAGGGATCGGGAGATGTCCGGCTGGGCGGGCTTTCCACCAAAAGCGCGCGCGTGGAGATCGACGGCAGCGGCAATGTCGAGATCGCGCCCAAGGAGGCGTCGCGCATCGATGTTGCCAACGCCGGTTCGGGCGATTTCGAAGCGGCCGGCAGCACCGACAATCTGAACATATCGGTCGAAGGATCCGGCGACATGAAGCTGGGCGATCTCGCCGCCAATGTCGTTCATGTGGAGATAAGAGGCAGCGGCAATGCCGAAATCGCCCCCCGCGACGCGTTGAAGGTCAAGATCGCAGGCTCCGGCGACGTCACTTTGCGCAATGAGCCCAAGGCAATCGAAACCACCATTGCCGGCAGCGGCGATGTCATCCATGCTGACGGCACGCGCCAAAGCCGGCATTCGCTCGAACGGCACGCACGCGCCGACGACGATCTGGGCGCGGTCATCGACCGCGCCGTGGCGAGCGGCACCTCGCCCGATCCGGATGAACTGGAACGCGCCAAGGCCAAGCTCAAGGCGCGAATCCGTCACCAGGTGGCCGAGGCGCTGGCCGGCGAGGACGAGCCTTGAGGCGCGCTAGGCGTCGATGATCGCCCAGCTGTCGGGGTAATAGCCGTTGAAGGGCGAGCGCGACGACACGGTGTAGGCGCCCATCGCCTCGAACAGCACGAAATCGTCCTTGGCGATGGCATCGGGCAGCATCTGCGGCCGCGGCAGCACGTCGGCGGAATCGCAGGTCGGTCCGTAGGCGCGAAACGGACGCTTTTCGCCGGAAAGCCGCTTGGCGTTGCCCTTGGCGTCGAGGGTGATGGCGGTGGCGGGATAGTTTTCGTCGAAGCCGGCGAAGCGTTGCTCGTCGAAGCTGCCGTAAATCCCGTCATTGAGGTAAAGCCGGTCGCCGCGGCGCATCACCACCTGGGTCACCAGCGAAAGGCCTTGCGCCACCAGGGCGCGGCCGGGCTCGCACATTACATGCAGCTTCGGCAGGCCGAGATTGGCCAAGGCTTCCTTGATCATGTCGAAATACCAATGGAAGGGCGGCGGATCTTCGCCGGCATAGGCGGCGGGGAAACCGCCGCCGATATCCAGCGCGGCGATCTCGATGCCCGCCAAGGTCACGGTGCGATGGGCGATCTCGATCGCCTGGGCATAGGAAAAGGGCGAGAGGCATTGCGAGCCGACATGGAAGGTGAGGCAGGGTTGCGCGCCCGCTTGCTTGACCCGTTTCAGCAGCTTGGCGGCTTCCTCGGGCCGGCAACCATATTTGCTGGACATCTCCAGCAGAGCGCCGCCCAGCTGCGCCACCAGCCGCACGAAGATGCGCAGCTTTTTCGGATTGCCGGTCTCGGCCAGCAGCTTGTCGAGCTCGGAGTCGCTGTCGACCACGAAATCCGTCACGCCGTGGCTTTCGAAGGCGGCCTTGGCCTGGCCGGGCAAGCGCACCGGCGCCATGAAGTGACAGAGCGCGTCGGGCAGAACGCCGCGAACCAGTTCGATCTCGCCCA
>JAFKFF010000304.1 GCA_017307315.1 Alphaproteobacteria bacterium | reverse complement strand
GCCATCGGCATGTTCTCGGGCATATGGTTTCTTGTTTGCTTGGGGTTTCCGGCAGTTAGATGGATCACTGATAGAGACCCGTTCAGTTACTGGAGTGACGGGTTTGACGAATTCATGAGTGGATTTCTCGGCATCTTCTATGCACAGCCTGCTTGGTATGCAAATCCATTCATAATAATCGCCGTCGCTCTGCTCATCTTGGACAAGACCCTCCATTGGGCATTGTGCTTGGCAGCGATGTTGCTGGCCCCACTTGCGATGTTCGAATATGGGAGAACGCACTGTCTTGGCGCTTGCACCACCACGGTGGGGTTTGGCCCTGGCTATTATCTTTGGGTAGCACTGACAGTTTTCCTAACGGCTGTCTCGGCAATTGATCAGGAAATGAAAGCTCGGGGCTAGCTTCGTCTTCACTTTCACACCTTTGCTAATCGAGCCGTCCGGCAACCACTCCACCAGTTGAGCCGATCCTTGGTTGCCTAGGCCGCTCAGTATTTGGGCTCTTGAGCAATGAGCGGTAGCCGCGTGCCGGGCCTGACTATCTTTCCCAGCCAAATTCTGACACTCCTGCCTTGATAGCTACAAACCCAAAATGGCCCGCCCGCGCGACCTGGGCGATGAGCGCTCTCGCCGTGGTGTTGGGCTATGGGCTATCTCTGCCCTGTCCACGACCGCCTCCTGGACGCCTGGTGAACCCGCTTACAAGGGAGTGTGCCGGGCCGGTGTCTTTTCGCCACTCCAATCCCTGATGAGGCGAACGTCAGAACCCTGCGCCGCTGCGCCGGTTTCGCGCGAAGCCGTGACGTTCGGGACGTAGGGGCCGGAGGTTCGAATCCTCTCTCTCCGATCATCTCGTTTTCGTCAGCGCGCCGTCGCTTTCGGAAAACGGAAGAGCCGCCGGTTCGCACCGCGCGCTAATGCTTTCGCACCGAATTCAACAGGCTGCGGACTTCGCCATCCCGCAACTGGCGAAAATCGCGATAGAAAGCGCCCACGGCGCTGAAATTATGCGGCGTCTGGAGAAAAACCGCTTCGTCGCACAGCGGGCGCAGCATGCGGGCCGTCTCTTCCGGCGCGACCGGGCTGGCGAGGATCAGCCGGAGCGGATTCTCCGCCCGGAGCGCTTCCAGCGCCACGCGCATGGTGGCGCCGGTGGCTATCCCGTCATCCACCAGGATCACGCTGCGGCCGGCCGGTGAAAGCGAATGCCGGCGCCCCAGCCAGAGGTGGCGCCGCCGTTCCAATTCCTCGAACTGGATTTTGGCGATACGGGCCAGATCAGCGTCGGTCACGCCCGTGATGCTGGCGATATCCCGGTTGATCACGGTCCTGGGATGGGTTCCCCCGATCACAGCCCCGATGGCCAGTTCGGGTTGCCAGGAGGTCCCGATCTTGCGGGCCAGAAGCAGATCCAGCGGCGCATCGAGGGCGCGGGCGATCTCCACGCCCACCGGCAGTCCGCCGCGCGGCAGCGCCAGCACAAGCGGGTTTTCCGACGCATGCCGGACGAGTTTCTGCGCCAGAAGGCGCCCAGCCTCGCTGCGGTCCTGGAAGAGAATCGGCGGCGCAGGCCGGGCGCGGTCGGAGAGCGTCATTTGCATGGATATGTCCTGTGTCGCGGCGCGCTCAAGGGGCGGAGGGAAGAAGGATCAGCAGCGGCAGCAGAACGATGCTGATCAGGCCCGCCAGATAAGCGGCCTTATGCCAGGGACCGCGAAAGACCACCGCACTTCGCCGCGCATCTCTTCCCGAAAAATACAGCAGATCGGCTTTCGGCCTGCCGCTCGCCATGGCTTGCCTCGCATGGAATGGCATGGGCGGTGGTGGGCCGGCCCCTTCTTTCGATCTTTCTGCGTCGCAGCAGGCAGATCCCGAAAAGCCAACGCGGGGTCGTGGCAAGCGTTCCCATCGTGACAATATGTGAACGGCGCGGCGCGGGGCGCCATTTGCGCCTATCTTTTCCGGGGATTCTCCCTAAATTCGGCGCGCCATCGAGGAACCGTTCGTCTAATGGGTCGTTCTACCGACGGGGTTTCTTCCGGACAAAACGGTTTGGGGCGGGGCATCTTAACGGCGAACAGGCTGGCGCTTCTTGCCGCGGTGCCCATCTTCCTGGTCTTCGCGACCATCGCCTATCTCACGGTGCAGTTCGCCGCCAACGAGAATGTGGCCCAGCGGGGCGTGGCGCATACCTATCAAGTGATCGGCGCGCTCCGCCAGGTCCTGGTGGACGCCCAGGACGCCGAGACCGGGCAGCGCGGCTATCTGCTCACCCGCGATGCCGCATTCCTGGCGCCGTATCAAAACGCAGTCCGCCGCGTGGACCGCGACGTCGCCCTTTTCAAAGAGCAGACCATCGACAATCCCGACCAGCAGCACCGCGCCGAAATGCTGTCCCGCCTGGTGCATGAGCGTTTCAACGCGCTGGATTTCGCGCTGGGAAATGCGGACGGGCAGCCGCCCGACATGGTGCAGGCGCTGCAGACGGGCAAGGCGCGCATGGATGCGCTGCGCGCCGAAGTCGCCGCCGGCATGACGGTGGAACGCACGCTTCTGCAGGTCAGAACCCGGGAGCGCGACCGGCAGGAGCGTTACGAGATCGGTTTCGCCGTGGGCGCGGCTATTCTGGCGCTGGGCATTTTGATGATCGCGGCCGCGCTCCTGGTGCGCAACAATCTCAGCCTCACCGAAGCCGAACGCGCCCGCGGTCGCGAAGCCGCGATCCTGCAGGCGACCATCGAAACGGTGCGCGACGGCATCGCTTATTTCGCCGCCGATGGCCGGCTTTCCGCTTTCAACGCCAATTTCTTCCGCCTGATGGATTTCCCGGATCATCTGGCGAACACCAGAGACACCCGGCTGGCGGATCTTCAGGCCATCGAAGCGGGCAGGCCGGATGCGATCTTGACGCCACCCGGCCAGGACCGGGATCTCGACACCCGGCATATTTCCTGGGCGAACCGCGAACTCGACATCTACAAGGCACCGGTCGCCACCGGCGGCTTTCTGGTGGCGGTGAGCGACACCACCGCCCGCATCCGCGCGGAAAGCATGGTGCGCCAGAGCCAGAAGATGGAATCGATCGGCCATCTGACCGGCGGCGTCGCCCACGACTTCAACAATCTTCTGCAGATCATCAGCGCCAATCTCGATCTGGCGGCGATTTCCGAAGAGGCCCGCAGCAACGCCCGGCTGGGCCAGCGGCTGCAAAACGCGATGGGCGCGGTGTCGCGCGGTTCCCGGCTCACCGGCCAGCTGCTGGCTTTCGCCCGGCGCCAGGCGCTGGATCCGCGTTCGGTCGATCTGGGCCGCGTTATCCGCGACATGACCGACATGCTGCGCCGGACCCTGGGCGAGCAGATCGAAGTGGAAGCGGTGATCGCGGGCGGCCTCTGGAACACGCTGGTCGACCCCAACCAGGTCGAGAACGCCATCCTCAATCTCGCCATCAATGCCCGCGACGCGATGCCGGATGGCGGCAAGCTGACCCTGGAAGCGGCCAACGCCTATCTCGACGACGCTTATGCGCAAAGCCATGCCGAAGTCACGCCCGGCCAATATGTGATGCTGGCGGTAAGCGACACCGGCATCGGCATGACGCCCGACGTGATGAGCCGGGTGTTCGAGCCTTTCTTCACCACCAAGCCGGAAGGAAAGGGCACGGGCCTCGGCCTCGCCCAGGCCTATGGCTTCGTCAAGCAGTCCGGCGGTCATATCAAGATCTACAGCGAGCTGGGCGAGGGCACGACGGTGAAGATCTATCTGCCGCGCACGCGCCGGATGCAGGACGCCGACGATCCCGCGCGACAGCTTCCCGTGCAGGGTGGAAACGAGCGCATTCTGGTGGTGGAGGATGACGAAGGGGTTCGCGCCGCCGTGGTCGATATGCTGACCGACCTCGGATATCACGTGCTGCGGGCCGAGAATGCCGAGGCCGCGCTCAAGCTCCTGGAAGGAGGCGCCAAGGTGGACATGCTGTTCACCGATGTGGTGATGCCGGGCACCATTCCCACCCGCGAACTTGCCCGCAAGGCGCAGGAATTGTGTCCGGGCGTGCGGATTCTCTTCACGTCCGGCTATACCCAGAACGCCATCGTCCATAATGGCAGGCTCGACGATGATGCCTTGCTGCTCTCCAAGCCCTATCGGAAGGACGAACTGGCGCGAAAGCTGCGCAGCGTCTTTTCGGGTTCGGCGCAAGGGCCATTGCGGGCTCCGGCGCCCAAGCCGGCCGAGCGGCGGACCAAGATCCTAGTGGTGGAGGATGTCGTGCTGATCCGCATGGCCACGGTGGACATGATCGAGCAGATCGGTCTCGAAGCGGTGGAGGCAGGCGATGGCACCGAAGCGCTGGCGATTCTGCAAGGCGACCCGCGGATCGAGATCTTGCTCACCGATCTGGGGCTGCCGGGCATGAACGGGCGGCAATTGGTGGAAGAAGCAAGACGCCTCAAGCCCGAGCTGAAAGTGATTATCGCCTCCGGCTATTCCGCGGAGGCCGCGGCCGGCGGCAAGCCACAGGATTCCACCATCCGCCATCTCACCAAGCCGTTCGATCTGGGCCAGCTGCGGCGGGCTTTGGAAGTTTAACCCCCATCTGTGCGGCACGCGGGCAAGCCCGGTACCGCACATCTTCCCCCGCCAATGGCTCCGCCATGCGGGGGAAGAAAGCCAATGTATGTTCGTTCGGTAGTGGGCTTGTCGTTCCGGGTTTGGGAAAGTAGAGCGGGCGCGCTACTCTTTGAAATCCATGCCGGATCCGAAACAGACGCAATCCATCGCCAAGGGCGCGCGCATCATCCTGGTGCGGCACGGTCGCCCGCATTTGCCGCTGCGTCCGCGAACCGGCCATCACGGCTTTCGCGATTATATCGACGCCTATGAGGCCGCCGGACTCGACCCCGAGAGCATGCCGCCCCGTGAACTTGCCGATCTGGTCAAGGAGTTGGATCATGTCTTTTCCTCCGACCGGCCGCGCGCGCACCAGAGCGCCCGGGCGTTGGCGCCCCGCGCCGATCTCCAGGTCGATCCGCTCTTCGCGGAAGCGCCCCTGGCGTCGCCCCGCATCCCGCTTCTGAAGATGCGGGTGCCGAAATGGGCGGTGGTGGCGCGCCTGTTGTGGCATGCGGGCTATCATCCCGAGATCGAGGATTATCCCACCGCGCGGGACAGGGCCTGCCGGGCCGCGGATATTCTCGTCGACAAGGTGCGCGAAGGCGGCGCGGCCGTCCTGGTGGCGCATGGCTATTTCAACGCCATGATCGGCCGGCAACTGCGCCGCCGCGGGTTCGCCCGCACCGGATCGCACCGCGTGCGTTACTGGAACGACGTCGTCTACGAATGGAAGCAACCATGATCGAACGCAGGCTGGAGATCGCCGTCGCTGACGGCGTCGCCGACGCCATCCTCTATGCGCCGGATGCCGGCGGGCATCCCGGCCTTCTGTTCTATACCGACATATTCGGCATCCGCTCCGCCAATCAGGGCATGGCCCGGCGGGTCGCGGAAGAAGGCTACGCCGTCCTGATGCCCAACGTCTTCTATCGCTACGGCAAGCCGCCTTTTACCGATGCCAGCTTTCAATGGGGCGAGCCGGCCTCGATGAAGATCATCGACGGCCTGTTCGGATCGCTGACGGGGGCGATGATGGAAAAGGATGCGCCGCTTTATGTGAAGGCGCTGCTGGAGCAGCCGGACGTTTCGGGAGAACAGGTCGGCGTGGTGGGCTATTGCTTCACCGGTGCCTTCGCCCTTCGTACCGCGGCGGTCGCGGCCGGGCGGGTCGCGGCGGCCGCTTCCTTCCATGGCGGCCAGCTGGTCACCGAAGCGGCCGACAGCCCGCACGGCCGCGTCCCGCAGGCGAAGGGCGAGCTTTATTTCGGCCATGCGGTGGAAGATTCGTCGATGCCGCCGGATGCGATCGAAAAGCTCAATGATACGTTGAAGGCCTGGGGCGGGCGCTATGACAGCGAAGTCTATGAAGGCGCCCGCCATGGCTGGACGGTGCCCGGCCGCGATGTTTACAACCAGAAGCAGGCGGAACGGGCGCACGCAAAGCTGCTCGATCTTCTGAATCGCAATCTTTGAGGGCTGAACGGTGCGGGTCGCGGTCTTGGTTGTTCTGGCGGCTTTGCTGCCCGTCGCCGCGGGCGCCGCGGACCAGAAGCCGTTCAAGCCCCATTATGTCAGCCAGCGGGCGGGGCTCGCCTCGCTGCGCCAGGGGCCGGGCTATGCTTATAAGATTCTCTGGGTCTATCGCCACAAGGGCTATCCCTTCAAGGAAAGCGCCCGCTTCGACATCTGGCGGCGGGTGACGGCGATGGACGGCACGGTGGGCTGGATGAACGGCCAGCTCCTGTCGGACGAGCGCACCGTGCTGGTGACCGGCAAGGGCCGCGCCGAAATCCGCAAGACAGCGGAGCCGGATGCCAAGGTGGTGGGCCTGGCCGATCCGGATGCCATTTTGGAAGTGAAGGCGTGCGAGCCCGACTATTGCCGGGTGGATTCCGGGCGCGTCGATGGCTGGATTGCGCGCGATCGGATCTGGGGCGTCGATCCCGGCGAGACTTTCAAATAACGCGATAGCCGAGCGCCGGGATTTTTGCGATTTGGGCAGGAGCGCCGCGCGGGGCGTGCGTTAGCACGTGAGCACGCGCGACGAACCCAAGGCGCAAAAAGACGGCGCTTAGTGGCGGAAATGGCGCATGCCGGTGAACACCATGGCCAATCCCGCTTCGTCGGCGGCATCGATCACTTTCTGATCGTTGAGCGAACCGCCCGGCTGAATCACCGCTGTGGCGCCCGCTTCGGCGACCGTCAGCAATCCGTCGGGGAAGGGGAAGAAGGCTTCCGAAGCGGCGGCCGAGCCCACGGTGCGCGGCTGGCTCCAGCCCGCCACCTTGGCAGCGTCCTTCGCCTTGATCGCGGCGATGCGCGCCGAATCCACCCGGCTCATCTGGCCGGCGCCGATGCCGGCGGTCGAACCGTCCTTGGCATAGATGATGGCATTGGACTTCACATGCTTGCCCACCGTGAAGGCGAACAGCATGTCGGTGATTTCCTGCGCGCTGGGCTGGCGCTTGGTGACGACTTTCAGTTCGGCGCGGGTGACGCGGCCATTGTCGCGGGTCTGCACCAGAAAACCGCCCGCCACCGAGCGATAGGTAAGGGTGGGCGTCAAGGGATCGGGCAGGCCGCCCGCGATCAGAAGGCGCAGATTCTTCTTCGCCGCCAGAATCTTCCGCGCGTCTTCGTCGGCGTCCGGGGCGATGATCACTTCGGTGAAGATCTTGGAGATTTCTTCCGCCGTGGCGCCGTCGAGCCTGGTGTTGAAGGCGAGCACGCCGCCGAAGGCGCTTTGCGTGTCGCAGGCCAGCGCCGCCAGATAGGCATCTTTCAGGGTCTTCGCTGTCGCGACGCCACAGGGGTTGGCGTGCTTGATGATGGCGCAGGCGGGCGCGAGTTTGGGATCGAATTCCGCCACCAGTTCGTAAGCCGCATCGGTATCGTTGATGTTGTTGTAGGAAAGTTCCTTGCCCTGGAGTTGCTTGGCGCTGGCGACGCCGGGGCGCGAACTGCCGTCGACATAGAAGGCCGCCTGCTGGTGCGGATTTTCGCCATAGCGCAGCGGCTGGCGCAGGAAGCCGCCCAGGGCGCGGCGGCGCGGCGGCGCATTGTCGCCGTCCTTCGCCAGCTGGTCCGCGAACCAGTTCGACACCGCCGCGTCATAGGCGGCGGTGCGGGCGAAGGCGCGCTGCGCCAGGGTCCGGCGAAGCTGCAGGCTGGTGGCGCCGTCGTTGGCGGCTATTTCGTCGAGAACGGCTTTGTAATCCTCGACATCGACTACCACGGTCACCCAGTCGTGATTCTTGGCGGCGGAGCGGGTCATCGCCGGTCCTCCGATATCGATATTCTCGATGGTGGTCTCGAAATCGGCGCCGCGCGCCACCGTGGTTTCGAAGGGATAAAGATTGCAGACCAGCAGATCGATTCCCGCGATGCCATGTTCTTTCATGGATTGGGCATGATCGGCCTTGCCGCGCAAGGCCAGCAGGCCGCCATGGACGTTGGGGTGAAGCGTCTTGACCCGCCCGTCCATCATTTCCGGAAACTGGGTAATCTCGGACACATCGCTCACCGCGAGGCCGGCATCGCGCAGGGTCTTGGCCGTGCCGCCGGTCGAGATCAGCATCACCCCATGCCCGGCCAGGCCCTTGGCGAAGTCGACCAAACCGGTCTTGTCGGAAACGGAAAGCAGGGCACGGGAAATCTTGCGTGCGGTCATGGAGCGGAATCCCGGGAAGTGTCCGCCGCTCATATCCCTTCGCGGTCCTTCAGGAAAGGGTCAGGGCGGCCTTTGCGCACAGCGAAGGAACATGGCTCCGGAGCCGGGTCTCTCCGCCGATTCGCCGCGCCGTGAAGTCCCGCCGGCCAGTCCCCCGGTCCCGCGAGACATGATGCCGTGGGCCGGAAAATTTCCGTTTGCGGCAAAGCGATTGCATGGGACGCTGGCTGCCGGACCATTTTCGCGAAAGGCCGGAAATTAGTCATGAGGGCGGCGCAGCAGGCGCAAATCGGTCACAGTTCGAAGACGCACAGGTCCTTGCGATGACCTGGCGGCGCATCCTCGTTCTGGGATTGGTGGGCATTCCGGCGCTGCTGCTGGCCCTCTGGCTGGCGCGGGCGCAGCTGGCGGCGGAACTGGCGCGCAATTATTTCCGCAGCCACGGCATCGCGTCGACGGTTTCCATCGACGCGCTTGGCTTCTCCGGTGTTTCCGGCCGCTTCGCGCTGGGCCCCGCCGACGCGCCGGCGCTTTCCGCCGACCGTATCGAATTGCATTTCGATCCGCTGCGCTGGGCGCCCCGGGTGGTGGAAGTCCGGCTGGTTCATCCGGTCGTGCGCGCACAGGTGGCGGCGGACGGCGCGTTGAGCCTGCCATCGCTTCAGCCTTGGATCGATTCGCTGCGCTCGTCCCAAGGCCAATCGCGCTTCGTCAGCAGCGATCTGGCGGTGTCGCTGACCGGCCTGAATGTCTTTTTGACCTCGCCTTATGGGGCGCTGACATTGGACGGCGACGTCAAGCTCGTGCGCAACGAGCCGGTGCTGGCGAACCTGTTCTTGCGCCCGGCGGCTATCCGCTATGGCGCGTCAGACGTGACGCTGAAGACGGCGCGGCTGTCCTTCGCCAAGGAGGGCGGGCGGGCGCAATTTCATGTGGAAGGCGACGTTTACAATCCCGCCGGAAATTTGGAGGGGTTGCGCGCGGATCTTTCCGCGGAAGGGCTTCGCTGGGCCATCGCCAAAAACGGCTTCGCGCTGTCGGCCCCTTCGCTGCGATTGACCGCATCGTCCGCCCGCGCGGACATCGGTCTTTCGGCGGACGCGCCATCATTGGCGCTGACGGCGAGGAATGCCCGCTTGTCCACCGCACAAGGAGGCTGGGACGGCGATGGCGATCTGCAAGCCACAGCGACAGCCGGCTTCGAGTCCGCCCCGGTGCGCGCGCTGTTGGCGAGTGATCGGACGCTGGCGGCGGCGGCCGCGGGGAAGCTGGCG
>JAFKFF010000219.1 GCA_017307315.1 Alphaproteobacteria bacterium | reverse complement strand
CCCGGTCGCCGCTCTGTTCGCGGCGGCGGGCGCGCTTGGCCGCGCGGGCGTGCCGCTGCAATGGCACCTGGCGCGCGGCATGGGCCACGGCATCGATGAAGCCGGCGTGGCGCTGGCGGGCTTGTTCATGGCGCAGGCCTTCGCGGGCCGCTTGAGAACGCAAAGCCCGGTTTCCAGCCCGCTTTAGCGCGCCTGTCACATCGCCGCCGCATTCTGGGGCGGCGATTCGACCGCTTGAGGACGGGGTCGAATCGCCTTTACACTCCGGCCCGCGAATAACGGCCAGAAAACATGGGGAGTGCCGCCTTCACAGGATTGCAACCGTGTTAGCCCCTCTGCGCTCCGCCAGCCATTGCCCGGCGCTGGTGCTCAACGCCGATTACCGGCCGCTGAGCTATTACCCGCTGTCGCTCTGGTCCTGGCAGGACACGATCAAGGCGGTGTTCCTGGAACGGGTGAACATCCTGGAAGAATATGACCGGGTGGTGCATTCGGCGCGCTTCGAGATGAAGCTGCCCTCGGTGGTGTCGCTCAAGACCTATATCAAGCCCGCGCGCCATCCCGCCTTCACGCGCTTCAATGTTTTCCTGCGCGACAGTTTCGAATGCCAATATTGCGGCGATCCCAAGGATCTTACGTTCGATCATGTGATCCCGCGCTCCAAGGGTGGACGCACCACCTGGGAAAATGTCGTCACCGCCTGCAGCCCCTGCAATCTCACCAAGGGTGGGCGGCTTCCGGCCCAGGCGAACATGCATCCGCGCCTGCGGCCGCATCAGCCCACCGTCACCGAACTGCGCGAGCGCGGCCGCAAATTCCCGCCGAATTATCTGCACGAATCCTGGGCGGATTATCTCTATTGGGACTCGGAACTGGAACCCTGAGGCGCGGTTCTTTTCGCCCCTGGCGTTGTCGCGCGTGCTCACGTGCCTACGCACGCTCCGCGTGACGCTCCTAGCCAGGAACGAAAATCCCTCGCGCCGTGTGCATGGTCAGATTTTTTCCGATAGCTTGATCGCCACGCGGCAACCCGCCTTGATCGTTTCGCTCAGCAATCGATAGCCGGGCGCCTGCTCGGCGCCATGATCCAGCGCGGTCTGGCGATGCTGGGCTTCGTCGGCGCGGAATTCCTCCACCGTCCGCTTCAGGTCCGGATCGCGCTCGCCCAGATCTGCGATCTGCTGGGCATAATGTTCGTCGATGGCCTCTTCCACCGCCGCGGTGCAGGCGAAAGCGGCTTTCTCGCCCATCAAGGCGGTGGCGGCGCCCAGGGCGAAACCGGCAACCCGCCACACCGGCTCCAATGCCGTGGGGCGCACGCGGCGCTCGTTCACCAGCCGGTCGAAGGTCTTCAGGTGATGTTCTTCCTGCTCCGCCATGTGGCGGATGGTGCCGGCGCTCGCCCGGCCGCGCAGCACCGCAAGCTGGCCTTCATAAATGCGCACCGCGCCATATTCGCCGGCATGATCCACGCGGATCATGGCCTCGGTGTCGGGTGCCGCGCCGGGGGCTTTCGGCTTGGGCTTACGCGGCATTGCCTTGCCTCAAGGCGAGCGGCGC
>JAFKFF010000218.1 GCA_017307315.1 Alphaproteobacteria bacterium | reverse complement strand
TGTTCTTCGGCATGCTGGGCGTGACCTTCTTCGGTCTGTTCCTGACCCCGGTTTTCTATGTGCTGCTGCGCCAACTGGAGAAGCGGATCACCGGCACGGCGAAAGTGCATCATCACGCGACGGCCTGAACCGGCCGTTACAGATCGTCGCGGTCCCGTTCTTCTTCCGCTTTCCGGTCGCGCCGTTCCTGCTCCTTGACCATGTCCTCATGCGAAAGGCTTTGAGGCGCCGCGGAGGCAGGAGAGGGCGGCGGCGCCTGTGCCGGCGGGGGAACAGGCTTGATTTCTCTAGCCGGCGCCGACGCCAGCCCAAAAAGCAGGCAGGCCAGGAAGATGGAAAAAAGAGAAGTTCCCGTCATGGTTCTGCCATCCGGCGGGCACCCATGGTACCCGAAACGAAACCATTTGCCTCCCCGCGACGTTTTGTGAAGAATTTTCCACACTGTAGGCGCCGAAAATATTTTTGTGGCGGCGATTACTGGGGTCTTTAAGGTGATCTTTACAGGGGGAAAGATGACGGGCACGGAAAGATGACCGACATCCCAGTCGGTCGAGAGCTTTGGAGCGATCTGTTGCGCCAGATCGTCCGGCGGACGCGTAACCGCCACGACGCCGAAGACCTTCTGCATTCCGCTTATCTGCGTCTCGAGCGCTATCGTGCCCAAAATACGGTCAACGATCCGGCGGCCTTTCTGGTGCGTACCGCCTTCAACATCAGCATCGACAATTATCGCCACGCGCGGATTCAACAGGACCGCACCGATGCGCCGGACGTGGAGGATAATGCGCCGCTTCAGGATGAGGTAATCGCGGCGCGCGCTCGTCTTGCCAGGGTAAAGGCGGGCCTCGACGAGCTAACGCCCCGGACGCGGGAAGTATTCCTGATGCATCGCTTGGACAATCTCAAATATCATGAAATCGCGGATCGGCTCGGAATCAGCCAAAGCGCTGTTGAAAAGCACATCGCAAAAGCTGTACTTTTCCTGACGGAATGGACTGAAGGCTGGTGAGATGAAGCAACTTTCTCCCGGCGTGTCGCAGGTCAGGGAAGCCGCTATCTGGCTGGCGCGGTTGCGCGCCGATGATCGCACACCCGAAGACGAGCGCGCGTTCCGGGCCTGGCTGATGGCCGACCCGCGCCATGCCACCGCCTTCGAGGCGGTGAACGGCGTCTGGGACAGCGTCGGCGCGCTTTCGCGGGATCTGCGCAGCGGCAAGGTTCCGGCCGAGCCCCGCGTCAGCCGCCGTGCTCTTTTGAGCGGCGGCATGGGCCTGGCGGTGGCGGCAGGCGGCACCTTCGCTTTCGTTCAGTCGGCGGCCGCCGAGGTTTATAAGACCGATGTCGGCGAGCAGAAGCATGTCACGCTGCGGGACGGTACCGGCATTTTCCTGGATACCGACACCAAGCTGACGGTGGATTTCACGGACGCCGCGCGCAAGGTCGATCTGCGCTACGGCCGCGCCAATTTCCGGGTCGCGCCGGACGCAAAACGCAGCTTTGCCGTCGAGGCGGGCAGGAAGCTGGTGATCGGCACGCGCTCGACCTTCGATGTGCGCCGTTA
>JAFKFF010000303.1 GCA_017307315.1 Alphaproteobacteria bacterium | reverse complement strand
TTGAAGATGGTGGTCTTGCCGGCGCCGGAGGGCCCCACCAGCGCGACCTTGCTGCCCGCGGGTATATCCAGGGTGATCCCGTCCAGGATCGCGGTCTGCGCGCCATAGCCGAAGCGGACATCTTCAAAATGAATGGCGCCGCCATGGGCAAGAACCTCGAGCCGGGTGGCGCCGGGCGCATCGACGATGCGCGGCCGCGCGTCGATGGCGGCGAACATGCGGTTGGCGGCGGCGATGCCGGCCGAAGCGGTCGGCCAGAGCTGGCTGAGGTTGCGCACTGGCTGCTGCGCCAGAAGCAAGGCGGTGAGAAACCCGAAGAAGGTGTTCATGGTCAGATCCCCATGCAGGATCTGCCAGCCGGAAAAGAACAGGACGAAGGCGATGACGACGCCGGCGAAGATGTCGGTCAGGGGCGCCGCGGCGGCGCGCAGGCGCACCGCCTTCAGCAAAGTCTTCAATCGTGCCGCCAGGCGGATATCCACCCGCTCGATGCTGTGCGCTTCCAGGCCATAGGCCTTGATGATGCGGCGCCCGTCCATCGCTTCCGACAGGGCGATGGAAAGATCGCCGGTCTCGCTCATGCCGCGGGTGGCGGCCCGACGCATCGAGCCGCCCAGCCGCTCCATCGCCCAGGCCACGCCCGGCAGCGCCAGCATGGAAATCAAGCCGAGTTGCCAGTCGCTGGCCAGCACCACGCCGACATAGACCAGAAGCTGCACCAGCTCGAGGAAGATGGCCGCCACCCCTTGCGTCAAGGCATCGCGCATCAAGGTGGCGTCGTAGAGAAAATTGGAAACGAACTGGCCCGAATGCACCGCGTTGAGATCGGCCAGGTCGCGGCGGATCAGGCAGGCGAACATGTCCCGTTGGGCCTTGGCGACCGCCTTTTCTCCCAGCGAGTCAATCAGCATGCGCCCGAAAAAGAGGCTGATGGCCCGCACCGCCATGATGCCGAATGCCATCAGGGACAGGGGCAGGAGCAGGTCCGCCTGGTGGCGCATGAAGACCTGCTTGGTGACGTTGTTCACCAGCCAGGGGATCGCGCCGCCCATGGCCGAGGTGAGGAGCATGCAGAGCACGGCCAGGACCAGAAAGCCCCATTGCCCGCCGACATAGTCCTTGAGCAGGCGCCGGATGATGGCGCCGCTGCCGGCTTGTCTGGAGGCGATATCCTGCATCGGGAGCCCGTTTAGCACGGGTTCCAGGGACCCGCGAGGGCCAGGAATACGTGATTCGCCAACGGTTTAGCCGGACTTCAGATGTCCGGCTCCATCAACCGGTGAATATGGACCACGAAATAGCGCATCTGGGCGTTGTCGACGCTGGATTGCGCCTTGGCGGCCCAGGCCCGGCGGGCTTCCGCGAAATTGGGGTACATGCCGACGAGATCGAGCTTGGACAGGTCCTTGAATTCGATGCTGTCGGTGGAGGTCAGTTCGCCGCCAAAAACCAAATGCAGCAGCTGTTTGGGCGTGGAGGTGGTCATGAACGCTTCCGCTTGGGTGCGGGGGTTCTTAAGGCGAATCGGTGGCGGGTTTAAGCAAATTCTTTGCGGCCAGTTCCCGCATCAGGGGATCCAGCAAATCGGGACCGGCGGCAATGGTCGCGCCTTGGACCGCCGCGGCGCCATTGTAGGCCAGCGGGGTGCCGTCGCCGCCCACCAGGCGTCCGCCGGCTTCCTGAAGGATGATATCGGCCGCCGCCAGGTCCCAGTCCCGCTTGGCCGTCAGGCTGACCATGGCGTCGTAGCGGCCATCGGCCACCAGGACCACGCGATAGGCGATGGAGGAGAAGCTTTCGACCGTCACCGGCCAGTCCTCGAATAGCTGCTTGTTTCCCAGGATGCGCGCGCCGGCGACTACCGATCCGGTGCCGGCTTCGATCGCATTGCCGTTCAGAAAAGCACCGGCGCCCGCCCGCGCGGTGAAACATTCGTTCAGCATCGGATTGAACACCACCCCTGCCACGGCATGACCCGCTTCGATCACGGCGGCGCAGACGGTGAAATGCGGCCGGCCCTTCATGAAGGCGACGGTTCCGTCGATCGGATCGACCACGAAGACGCGTTGCATGTTAAGCCGCGCGGGATCGTCGCGGCTTTCCTCCGACAGCCAGCCATAGCCGGGACGGGCGCGCCGCAGTTCTTCTTTCAGGAACGCGTCGACCGCCAGGTCGGCTTCGGTGACGGGACTGCCGCCGGGTTTGCTCCAGCGCTTGTACTGGCCGCCGAAGAAGCCCAGCGCGATCTTGCCCGCTTCGCGCACGGCCGCTTCGAGAAGCGCGAGATCGTCGCGCCGATGATCGCTTTCGCGTGCGGGATCAGGCGCCCGCAATCGTCATGCCTTCGATGCGGCAGGTGGGCGCGTTGGTGCCATGGCGGAATTCCAGATCGCTGGCCGGGGTCAAATTGAGGAACATGTCCTTCAAGTTTCCGGCGATGGTGACTTCCGATACCGGAAACGCGATTTCGCCGTTCTCGATCCAGAAGCCCGCCGCGCCGCGGCTGTAATCGCCGGTGACGCCGTTGACCCCCATGCCCATCAGCTCGGTGACATAGAAGCCCTGCTTTATGTCGGCGATCAGGTCCTTGCGCGAGAGCGTGCCTGGTTCCATGTAGAGATTGGTCGCCGACGGCATCGGCGGGCCTCCGGTTCCGCGCGCGGCATGGCCGGTGGAAACAAGGCCCAGCTGGCGCGCGCTGGCGCAGTCCAGCAGCCAGCTCGTGAGCATCCCCTTGTCGATCAGGGCGCGCCTCGCATTGGCGACACCCTCGCCGTCGAAAGGCTTGGAGCGCAGGCCGCGCCGCCGGTGCGGATCGTCGATGACGCTGACATGGGGCGCGAAGACCGCGCTGTTCAGCCGGTCCTTCAAAAAGCTGGTGCCGCGCGCGACGCTGGCGCCGGAAATGGCGCTGGCCAGGTGGCCGAGCAGCCCGCCCGCCTCGCGCGGGTCGAACACCACCGGAACGGTCTGCGATTTGACCTTTCGCGGGTTGAGGCGGCGCACCGCTTTTTCGCCGGCGCTGCGGCCGATCGCTTCGGGGCTCTGGAGATCGCCGGCATGTCGCGCGCTGGCGTGATCGTAGTCCCGTTCCATGCCGGTGCCTTCTCCGGCCAGGACCGCGACGCCCACGCTGTGGCTGGTGCCGGCATAGCGTCCGAAAAAGCCGCTGCTGGTGGCCAGCGCGATGGCCGAGCGCGAGAAGCTGGCGCCGCCGCCTTCCGAATTGGTCACGCCCGATACGGCCAGCCCGGCCTGCTCGGCATCGCGCGCCCGCGCCACCAGGGTCTCGGCGGAAGGCTCCTCCGGATCCTCCAGGTCGAGTTCGGGCAGCGTGCGCGCCAGAAGCTCGGCGGGCGCCAGACCGGCGAATTTGTCCTCCGGCGCCAGACGCGCCATCGCCAGGGCACGCTCGGGCAGCGCCTTCAACGCGTCGGCGGAAAAATCGCTGGAGGAAACGAACGCGACCTGATTGCCGACGAAAACGCGCAGGCCCAGATCCATGCCCTCGCTGCGCTCGATGTCTTCCAGCCGGCCCAGCCGGTAGGAGACGCTGGAGGAAACGCTTTCCACCATCAGGGCGTCGGCGGCGTCCGCGCCTTGTTTGCGGGCGGCGGCCAGGAGGCTTTCCAGAATGGCTTGAAGGTCGCGCGGCTGGGACATCTAGGGCGGTTCCGGGAAAAGTGGGTAGCGGTTTTTCCTCCGCAATCCCGACAAAGCAGAAAGACAGTCCCGATGCCGCAAAGGCGGCGGCCAGTCAAGCCGAGGGGGTCTATCTGTCTTTGTAACGAAAAAGCGCGGATTCGCCCCGCACCGCTTCGCTGATGTAGAGCCGCTCTTCCTTGGCGGCGAAATAGACATGCAGGTGCCGCAGCACGTCCATGCCCAGGATCATGTCGGGAAGACCGGTTTGGCCCCCCTCGCGTGGCAGCCTCAGCCAGGGCGAGCGAAATCGGCCACGCGACGACGCCATCTGGTCGGGCATCAGGTAGATGCGCAGGTTTTTCACCGTGACCCCTTCGAAGGTGAGGGTGTCGAAGCGGTGGCCGTAGGCGGTGATGGTTTGCTCTCCACTGCTCTCCGTGAGGGGGAGCATGTCCGGCGACTCTGGCGTCAGGCCGAACAGCCGGTTCGCCAATGCCATGTTCATCACGCTGTACTGCGCGCCGGTGTCCATCACCGCCGTCATGGCTTGGCCGTCGATGGTGACGGGCAGGGTGATGAGCCTTTGCTTCACGGTGATCGGCACCACCGCGATATTGTCCGCCGGCCAATAGACCACGCGGCCTTCGCAATGGTCGGTGGAAAAGGCGGTGAGCCGGCCGGCGCCGAAATCCAGGTCGAGGTCGGCATCGGCGAACAGGTCGGTCGCCAGGAGCCCGTCATAAGGCAGTGACGTGCCCAGTTCGGGGTTGGGGGCGATGTTCAGGCGCACGCCCCGTTGCTCCTTCACGCCCAGAATGACGCGCCGGGCCGTGGTCTGTGTACCCGAGACATTGCCAGCCAGATCGAACAGCTGGTGGGTGCTGGGGCGTTGGGGAAGATCCAGCGCCTTGGCGGTGGCGCGCGAAATCTGGGTCACCGGTCCGCCGGTGTCGAGCAGGAGCTTGCGGTTGCTGCTGTCGATGGTCACCGGAACCAGCATTACGGTGCGGTCGGGCGTGGTCTGCATCTGGATGGAATTGAGGATGCGTAAGGACGGCACACAGTCCGCGGCCAGGACCGGTCCGCAAGGCAGCAGCAACGCCGCCATCGCGCAGGCGGCAAATGCCCATCTGTTCATCGGACCCTCCCGCCCCGGAAGCTAGCACGCCGCAGGCGAGGGACGGAAACCTTCAATTGCCCGGCGCAGCAGATGTCTTGAACAGCACGGATTCGCCGCTGCCGGCGGGGGAGATGTAGAGCTTCTTTTCCTTGTAGGCCATATAGAGATGAAGGTGCCGCAGCACGTCCATCCCGACAATGACCTGTCGGATGTGGCTGCCGTACGGATCGGCCAGCTTCCCGCGGATGGTAGGCTTGAGGTCTTTCGCGGCCATGCGGTCCGTGATGATGCTGATTTTCGGATTGGTCACCGAAATTCCTTCAAAGGAAAGAGTTTCGAATTTGTGGCTATACTCTTTCATGAAAGGGTCGGCCTTGGACGTTTCGATCAGCGGAGTGTCTTCGCTGCCCGGCTTGAGGTCGAAAGTGCTGATCGCAACTTCGACGTTCATGGCCGAATTATCGGCTCCGGTGTCGATGATCGCGCGCAGTTGATGGCCATCGATTGTCACCGGAACATTGATATGGCCATTTTCCAATGTGACGGGAACTATCGCGATCGGCCGCTCCGGCCAATAAGCAACCCGGCCCTCGCAGTGGTCCTGTGAGAAATAATTGAGCCGGTCCGCACCAAAATCCATGTCGACGTCGTATTGCAGGAAGAGATCCGTCGAGAGAAGTCCATTTGCGCCCGCCTCGGTTTCAAGATTCTGCATGGGTGAGACCTGGAACTTGAGTCCTTCGCCGCGAGCATTGCCCATGTCGAACGTCTTGACGGTGACCTGGCTGTCGGACGCATTGCCATAAAGGTCGTAAAGCTTGAACCTGCTGCTTTCCTCCTTCAGGCCCAATGCATTCACGGTCTGAGACGAAAGCGATGTCGTAGCCCCTCCTGTATCGAGGAGGAGTTTCTGTGCCGTGCCATTTATCTCCACAGGCACAAGGAATCTCGTGCCGCCATTGGCCCGTTCCATCTTGATGGTATTGATGATCTGTAGGGGTTTGCAGTCGGCCGCCTGCGCGGCGGTACAGGAAATTGCAGTGGCAAAGCCGCAGAATAAAAGAAGCGTGAGGATCGGTCGCATGGCAGCCCCCCGGCTGGACAGGCCCAATCAGGCCATAACCTGCGCGGGAGAGCAAGGCGGGAGCATTTCCTTGTCGCAGCCTCGGAAAGCCAAATCGGCGGTATTGCGGTACGAGCGCATTGCTCAGGCGCGCCGGAATTGCGCTAAATCTTCAACAAAGGCACTTGGGCTCTCTCCGCAGGCCAAATAGGATCGGAAGTCAGCGGTCGGCATGGTTTCGCGCGGCGACGGGACGATGTCTCGCAGTCTCGATCCGCTTCCGGGGAGGAGGTTATGAAAAGAAGCGCGGCTGTTATGATGTCGGCGTTTCTCTTCATTGGTGTTCAAGCCCGTGCAGCATCGCCGCCACCCCTTTCGTCTTCTGCCGTGAAACGGGACGACTGGCCGCAGGATTGCGGGCTGGTCCGCGCGGCGCACCTGCCCATGACGTTGAAGACTGGACATGTCGTCATACCGGCTTCGGCAAACGATAAACCCTTGATGCTGGGCATCGACACCGGCGGCTATGGCTCCAGCTTGACCAAGGCGGGCATCGACCGGTTGGGGCTGCCATATGTCGCCAAGCTCGGCGCCATCATCCACGCGATCGGTGGGGCGTGGGTCAGCGAGGGGAATGTCCGTGTGGACCATTTGCGCCTGGGCGAGCTTGAGCTGAAGAGCATGCTCCTGCCCGAGATGGTGGCCTTTCCCGGTATCGATGGGCTGGTGGGGCCCGACATTTTGAACCGATATGACGTGGAGTTGGATTTCGGCGGAGAGATTTTCAGCCTGTTCAAGCCTCACCCTTGCTCCGGCCATGCCGTTACCTGGTCCGCCGCTTATGCCGTCATTCCTTTTACGCTCACCGATAACGGGCATGTGCGCGTGCCCGTGATGCTCGACGGCCGGAAAACCGAAGCGATTCTGGATACGGGCGCGGGCATATCGGTCATGAGCCTGCGCGATGCGAACGGCATGTTCGATCTGACGGCGGCCAGCCCCGGTGTCGAAGTGGAAAAGCCGGTTTCGGGCACCTTGTGGCGCAACCGGATCAATGCCTATGCCTTCACATTCGGAAAATTGACCATGGGTGGAGTAACCGTCTCCGCTCCTCGCATCGAATTGCTCGAGGGGCGCAATTTCCTGGGAAAGGACTTCGCCACCCTGGTGCTGGGCAACGATGTGCTGTCGCATTTCCATCTGTACATCGCGTATCGCCAGCACAAGCTTTATGTCACGGAGGCTGCGGCGCATTGAGCAGCGCCGCACGGAAGACGGGCCAATCTCCTATTTCCAGATCGGCTTGCCGCTGCCGGGAAGTCCCAGGCGGGACCATTTCTCGGTAACGGCGCGGATGACAT
Organism: Alphaproteobacteria bacterium; assembly: GCA_017307315.1. Lineage (GTDB taxonomy): Bacteria > Pseudomonadota > Alphaproteobacteria > Micropepsales > Micropepsaceae > Rhizomicrobium. The sequence continues at coordinate 2,848 of JAFKFF010000303.1, read as the reverse complement.
CCTCATCCATCGCGATCTTCTTGCCCCATTCGCGCCTGGTTTCGGGCGGCAGCTTGTTGGTGGCGTCCAGCCCGATCTTGGAGCCCAGGCCCGATTCCGGCGAGGCGAAATCCAGATAATCGATCGGCGTGTGCTCGATGACGGTGATGTCGCGAGCCGGGTCCATGCGGGTGGAGATCGCCCACATCACGTCTTTCCAATCGCGGGCGTTGATGTCGTCGTCCACCACGATCACCCATTTGGTGTACATGAACTGGCGCAAATAGGACCACACCGCCATCATCACCCGCTTGGCATGACCGGGAAACGCCTTCTTCATGCTGACGACCGCGATGCGATAGGAACAGCCTTCCGGCGGCAGCCAGAAATCCACGATCTCGGGAAATTGCTGACGGATCAGCGGCACGAAGACTTCGTTCAAGGCCTCGCCCAGGATGGACGGCTCGTCCGGCGGCCGTGACGTATAGGTGGAGAGATAAACGGGGTTCTTCCGCATCGTGATCGCGGTGACGGTGAAGACGGGAAACTGCTCCACCGAATTGTAATAGCCGGTATGGTCGCCATAGGGACCTTCGTCGCGGTAGTCCGATAGCGAGACTTCGCCTTCGATCACGATCTCGGCTTCGGCAGGCACTTTCAGCGGCTGCGACACGCAATCGGCCAAGACCGCCGCCTGTCCGCGCAACAGCCCTGCGAACTGATATTCCGACAAGGTCTCCGGCACGGGCGTCACGGCGGCCAGGATGGTGCCGGGATCGGCGCCCAGCACGATGGCGGCGGGAAGCGGCGCGGCTTTTTCCTTGGCCCAGCGCTGATGATGTTGCGCGCCACCGCGATGCTTCAACCAGCGCATGATGGTCTGGGTCTTGTTCAGGACCTGCATGCGATAGATGCCGAGATTGTAATTGTCTTCCCGCGCTTCGCCGGGGCCCTTGGTCACCACCAGCGGCCAGGTGATCAGCGGCGCGGGCTCGCCCGGCCAGCAGGTCTGAACCGGCAATTTGGTGAGGTCGATCTCGTCGCCGCGCCAGACGATCTCCTGGCAGGCCGGAGCGGAAACCGTTTTGGGTTTCATCGCCAGAACGGTTTTGACCAGCGGCAGAAGCGAGGTCGCTTCGCGCAACGAACGCGGCGGCTCGGGCTGGCGCAGCTGGGCGAGTATTTCGCCCACCTCGCGCAAATCCAGCGCGGTGCTGCGCTCCTTTCCGCCCATGGTGACGCCCATGGCGACGCGCTTGACCGTGCCGAAGAGGTTGACCAGCACCGGAATGTCGGAAGGCGTGCCGTCGGCCTTGACGGGACGCTCGAAAATCACCGCCGGCCCGCCTTCGGCGATCAGGCGGGTCTGGATCTCCGTCATTTCCAGAACGGTGGAAACGGGCTCTTTCACCCGCACCAGTTCGCCTGTCTCTTCAAGCCGGGCAATGAAATCCCGCAAGGAGCGGTAGGCCATGACAGTCAGCTTTCGTCAGACACGGACCATTTCGACGGCGCTGCATGCCGGATGCCGTAACTGAAGTAAATGAGAAAGCCCAGGCCCGTCCACACCACCAGCCGCACCCAGGTTCCCAAGGACAGGCTGAACATCATGATGCCGCAGGTGATGATGCCGGCGGGCGCCACCAGCCAGACATAGGGCGTGCGGAATTTGCGTACCCGGTTGGGCGCGGAAAGCCGCAGGATCATGATGGCGACGCAGACCGAAATGAACGCCATCAGGGTGCCGATGGACACCAGGTCGGCCAGGATGTCGAGCGGGAAGATCGCGGCGATGGCCGATCCCACCACGCCCACGATGATGGTGCACAGATGCGGGGTGCGGAAGCGCGGATGCACCCTGGCGAAGGCGGGCGGCAGAAAGCCGTCCCGCGCCATGCCGTAGAAGACGCGGCTCTGTCCGTACATCGAGCCGAAGGCGACCGAGATCAGGCCGGCGATGGCGGCGATGTTGACCGGAAACACCAGCCATTCCAGGCCGGGCTCGCGCGCCAGCGCGAAAGAGACCGGATCGGGCACGTCCAGCAGATGAAAATCGACGATGCCAATCAGGACCGCCGACATCAGGACGTAGAGCAGGGTGCAGACGGCGAGCGCCGCCAATATCGAGATGGAGACGTCGCGCTCGGGATTGCGGGTTTCCTGCGCGCCCACCGAAACCGTTTCGAATCCGACATAGGCGAAGAAGATGGTGGCGGAAGCGGCGAGAATGCCGGAGGTGCCGAAATGGCCGCGCACGCCGGTATTCTCCGGAATAAAGGGATGAAAATTGGCTTCGTGGATGTGAGGGAGGCCGAACAGGATCACCAGCGCGATGATGCCCACCTTCACCGCCACCATCAGCGCGTTGAAACGCGCGGATTCGGTGATGCCCACCACCAGGATTGATCGCGGCGGGCAGGTTCATCACCGCGCCGGTCCAATGCAGATCGGTGATGCCGCTGCCCGCGAAGGGCGCATTGGCCCATCCCGGCGGATAGGCGATGCCGAACTGGTTCAGCAGGTTGAGGAAATAACCCGACCAGCCCGCCGCCACCGTGGAGGCCGAGACGCCGAACTCCAGCACCATGTTCCAGCCGATGAACCAGGCCATGAAACGGCCCATGGTGGCATAGGTGTAGGTATAGGCGCTGCCCGCCTGCGGGATCATCGCCGCAAGCTCGGCATAGCAGAGCGCGGCGAAGAAGCATCCGGTCGCGGCGATCACGAAGGACAGCAGCACCGCCGGCCCGGCATGTTCGGCCGCGACATTGCCCGCGATCACGAAAATGCCGGCGCCGATGGTGGCGCCGATCCCGATCAGGGTGAGGTGGACCGGCCCCAGCGCGCGATGAAGCTGGACATCCTGGGC
>JAFKFF010000217.1 GCA_017307315.1 Alphaproteobacteria bacterium | reverse complement strand
TAAAGCGGTTCCCGGAAATGTGTGAAGCGGTTTTCCACCCGGAACCGCGATAAACAAACACCGGGAGCATTTTCCGGATTTGGGAAAACCCGAAAGGGCCCTATGCGGTCTCGCCGCCGCTCCAGAATTCCTTCAGCCGGGCCATGAAGCCTTCGGCCTCGGGCTGGCAGCCGGCCTTGCTCTCGCCCTCGAATTCCCGCAGCAGCTCTTTCTGGCGGCGGGTGAGCTTGACCGGCGTTTCCACGGCCACCTCTATATAGAGGTCGCCACGCTGGGCGCTGCGCAGCACCGGCATGCCCTTGCCCTTCAGCCGGAATTGCCGGCCCGGCTGGGTGCCTTCGGGAATCGCGACCTTGGCGCGGCCGCCATCCAGCGTGGGCACCTCGATGGTGCCGCTGAGGGCGGCGGTGACGAAAGAAACCGGCGCGCGGCAATGCAGATTGTGCCCGTCGCGCTGGAAGATCGGATGCTCGGCCACCGACAGGAAAATGTAGAGATCGCCGTTGGGGCCGCCATTGCCGCCCGCCGCGCCTTCGCCGGACAGGCGGATGCGGGTGCCTTCCTCCACGCCGGGCGGCACATCGACATTGAGGGTGCGCTCTTTCTGCACCGTGCCGGCGCCGCGGCAGGTCTTGCAAGGATGACGGATGATCTTGCCGGCGCCGCGGCAATGCGAACAGCTGCGCTCGATGGTGAAGAAGCCCTGGGTGGCGCGCACCTTGCCGTGCCCGGCGCAGGTGGGGCAGGTCTCAGCCTGGTGGCCCGCTTCGGCGCCCGAGCCGCTGCAGGCATCGCAGGAGACCAGGGTCGGCACCTTGATCTCGGCGCTGCGGCCGCGGAAGGCGTCCTCCAGCGTGATTTCCAGATTGTAGCGCAGGTCCTGGCCGCGGTTGCTGCGCTTGGAGCGGCGCCCGCCCATCAGATCGCCGAAGAAATCCTCGAACACATCGGAGAAGGAGCCGGCGAAGTCGAAGCCGGCGGCGCCCGCGCCGGCACGGCCCATGCCCGCCTCGAACGCGGCATGGCCGAAACGGTCATAGGCGGCGCGCTTCTGGTCGTCCTTCAGGACGTCATAGGCTTCGCTGATTTCCTTGAAGCGGATTTCGGCGGTGGCGTCACCCGGATTGCGGTCCGGATGGAATTTCATCGCGAGCTTGCGGTAGGAAGATTTGAGCGTCTCGACCGTGGCGCCCTTGGCGCATTCCAGGGTCTCGTAATAGCAGCGCTTGCTCATAATCCGTACTCGCCCCCTCCGGCCTTCGCACCCTTTGATGGTGCTTCGGCCACCTCTCCCGCGTTTGGCGCAGGGAGAGGAAGGCCGGAGCTTACTTAAAGTTACGCCTTCTTCTGATCGTCGACTTCCTCGAAGTCGGCGTCCACGACATTGTCATCGGCTCCGCCGGCGGCGGCGTTGGCATCGCCGCCTTCCGGCGCGGCGCCGGCTTCGCCCTGCTGGGCCTTGTACATCGCTTCGCCCAGCTTCATCGAAGCCTGGGCGAGGGCGTTGGTCTTGGCCTTGATGTCTTCGACATCGTCGCTCTTGACCGCTTCCTTCAGCGCGGCC
>JAFKFF010000216.1 GCA_017307315.1 Alphaproteobacteria bacterium | reverse complement strand
CCCTGCCGGTCGAGGACCCTTAGACGGGCGAGCCTATCGGCACCTTGGCCGCCGGCGGCGCCGCAGATATCGATGCGGCGGTGATCGCCGCCGATACCGCCCTTCACGGCGAGTGGGGCAAGGCCACCGCGGCGGAACGCGGGCGGGTTCTGGCACGGATGGGGAAGCTTGTCGAAGCGCAAGCCGAAGACCTGGCGCTTCTGGAAGCGCGCGATGTGGGAAAACCGCTCAAGCAGGCCCGCGCCGATGCCCTCGCCCTGGCGCGCTACCTGGAATTCTATGCCGGCGCCGCCGACAAGCTGCATGGCGAGACCCTGCCCTATCTTGCCGGCTACACCGTCTATACTTTGCGCGAACCGCATGGCGTCACCGGACACATCATCCCGTGGAATTATCCCATGCAGATCATCGGCCGCTCGGTTGTGGGCGCGCTCGCGGCGGGCAATGCCGCGGTGGTCAAGCCGGCGGAGGAAGCCAGCCTCACCGCGCTCGCCTTCGGCCGCATCGCGGCGGAAGCCGGATTGCCGGACGGGGCTCTCAATATCGTGACCGGGTCGGGCGAGGACGCCGGCGCGGCATTGGCCGGTCATCCGGGGGTGCACCATGTTTCCTTCACCGGCTCGACCGCGGTCGGCGCGCTGGTGCAGGCGGCGGCCGGAAGGAATGCCGTGCCCGTGACCTTGGAGTTGGGCGGAAAATCGCCCCAGATCGTTTTCGCCGATGCGGACCTGGAGCGCGCCCTGCCTTTTCTGGTCAATGCCGGCATCCAGAATGCGGGCCAGACCTGCTCGGCCTCCTCGCGGCTTCTGGTCGAACAGAGAATCTACGACTCGCTTCTGGACAATCTTTCCGCTCGCTATCGCGCGCTGAAAGTGGGCGCGGCGCTCGACGATCTCGATGTCGGGCCGCTCATTTCCGCCGCCCAGAAATCCCGCGTCGAGGCCTATATCGAAAGGGGCCGCAAGGACGGATTGCAAGTGGCGGCCCAGGGCGCCATCGCCTCCAACGCGCCGGGCGGCGGTCATTTCCTGTCGCCGACGCTTTTCGCGGGCGCCGCGCCGGATCACCTGTTGGCGCAAGACGAGATCTTCGGACCTGTGCAGGTGGTCATTCCCTTCCGCTCCGAAGAGGAAGCCGTCCAGATCGCCAATGCCACCCAATATGGCTTGGTCGCAGGCGTGTGGACCGGCGATGGCGCGCGCGCGATGCGTCTGACGCGGGCGGTGCGGGCGGGTCAGGTCTTCGTCAACAATTATGGCGCCGGCGGCGGGGTGGAGCTTCCGTTCGGCGGGGTCGGCCGTTCGGGACATGGGCGCGAGAAGGGTTTTGAAGCGCTTTACGGCTTCACCCGTCTCAAGACCGTCGCCGCATATCACGGATAGGAAGACACATGCGCCTGAAGGATAAAGTTGCGATCGTCACCGGCGGCGCCTCGGGTTTCGGCGAAGGCATCGCCCGCCGCTTTGCCGCAGACGGCGCGCGGGTGGTGATCGCCGACCTGAACGAAACGGCGGCGCGGAATCTGGCGGGCGAGATCGACGGCCTCGCGGTCCGTGCCGATGTTTCCAAAGGCGCCG
>JAFKFF010000215.1 GCA_017307315.1 Alphaproteobacteria bacterium | reverse complement strand
GCAGGATATCGGCATGCAGGGCCTGGTCCTCCAGCGCGGGCAGCGGGAGGGCAGGTTCGATGGCGGACAAGGCCGCATGGGGTTGGTCCAGCTGGTGGTACAAGCGCGCCAGCAACATCGATGCCATGAAGGTCGAGCTTTTCGATCAATCCCCGCCATGGCGCGGGGATGGCATAGGCTGCGGGCGGCGTTATGGAAATATCTGGCAGCAGGCCATCCCGGTTCGGGATTTCGTAGGTTTGCGGCTTGCCTGGGTCGTACTGGATCCAGGTGCCGCCGGAAATTTCGCTCTGGCTTCGCCGGAACGCATAGCCTTTGAGAAGAAACGGCGTTGCCGCCGGATCGGGCTTGAAGGTCAGGGGCACGCGCGCCGCGTCATCCTGCGCTCGAGCAATGGTGGCGGCATCAGCCGCGGCGACCACCGAAAGCAAGGTGCCGGGTTCCCGCCCGACCTCCTCCAGCATCAAAGACACAAGATCATAAGCCGCACGAACCCGCACGGCATAGGGCTTCAGCATATGGGTTTCGATCAGAAGCGCGGGCCGGTTCTCCAGGGCGGCATAGCCGGTCGAAAAGCGCGGACCGGAACCGAAATTGACGATGCCTTTGCGGGGATCGGTTCCGTCCTCGAATTCGAGATAAGCAGAGGCCAGGTGCCCGCGCTTTTCATAAGCCGGGAGAATCCGCGCCATGGCCTGACGCTGCCAGCGGCTGACCGCGGCGTCGAGTTTGTGCGGATCCTCCAGATACCAGGTCAGATCGTATTGATAGTCCGCGCCGTCCGTGGTGTGGACGTCGATCAGCAGGTCCGGACGCCAGCGCTGCCAGAGCCGCAGCCAGGCCTGCATCTCCGGCGCATCGGCCTTGATGTAATCGCGGTTGAGATTGAGGTATTGCGACTGGCCCCGAAAGCCCATGGTTTCGGGGCCGTTCTGGTTGATGCGATTATAGGGCGAAGAGTTCTCATGCCCGTCCACGCTGAAGACCGGAATGAAGACCAGGACCACCCGATCCAGAAGATGCGGCAGCTTGCCGGTCGCCGCGAAATCGCGCAGCAGCATCAACCCGGCATCCTTGCCCTCGATCTCGCCGGGATGGATACCGGCCTGGACCAGGACCACCGGCAGCTTCGCTGCCCGCGCCGCGTCCGGCGTGAAGATGCCACCACCGCTGGCAATCACAGCCGTCAGCGGCCTTCCCTGGGGCGACAGTCCGAAGGTCTCAAGCCGGATCTTGCCCGGCGCGACCTGTTCCAGCCGCCTCAGATAGGCGAGCGTGTCCGCGGTGCCGGGCGTGGTCCGGAAGCCCGAAAGTTCGGCGGGCGTGGTCCAGTCCGCGGCCCTGCCCGGCCCCGCGAACGCCAGGCACAGCAGAACCGCCAATATCCCCGAACGCATCCTGCGTCTCCCCCGATCCGGCGCGGGAGACGGTAGAGCAAAAGCGGCGGCGATGCCTACCGCTTGGCGTTTCGGACGAGGTCCTCGACCACGGAGGGATCGGCGAGGGTGGAGATGTCGCCCAGGCTCTTGGTCTCGCCCTCGGCGATCTTGCGCAGGATGCGGCGCATGATCTTGCCCGAGCGGG
>JAFKFF010000214.1 GCA_017307315.1 Alphaproteobacteria bacterium | reverse complement strand
GGTCAGGAGGGTGCCCAGCCCGATCGGGCCCGCCCCGACGATCACCACGCTGATGCCGGGATTTTCCAGCTTGCCGTTGAGCACGCCGCATTCGAAAGCGGTGGGAATGACGTCGCTCAGCATGACGAGGGCTTCGGCGTCCATGCTCGGGGCGAGGAGATAAAGACTGGTGTCGGCGTGCGGGATGCGGACATATTCCGCCTGCGTTCCATCGATCTTGTGACCGAGAATCCAGCCGCCGCTCTCGCAGTGCGAATACATTCCGCGCCGGCAATATTCACATTTGCCGCAGGACGTGATGCAGGAGATCAGGACGCGGTCGCCCGGCTTGAAGCGCGTCACGGCGGGTCCGACGCTCTCCACGATGCCCACGCCTTCGTGGCCCAAGATGCGGCCCGGTTCGCAGGTCGGCACGTCTCCCTTCAGGATGTGAAGGTCCGTACCGCAGATTGTGGTGTGGCTTACCTTCACGATGGCGTCATCGCCAGCGCTTATCGCCGGTTTCGGCCATTCTTCGACGATTTTGGATCCGGGGCCGCGATAGACCAGCGCTTTCATGACAACTCCTGCTCGGGTCTTGAAAGGCTAGAATTTTCGGCGGATCTCGCCTTGCGCAGGATCAAGCTTTGGCGGGGAACCCGTCCTTGTTATATTGAGGACAGGGGCTTTGCATGACCGTTGACGCTGAAAATGATCTTTTCCTGGCCGCCGCCGCCGCCGATCTTGGATGCTGGCGGTTCGAAGGCGGGCGCTATGCATTCGACGCGCGCGCGCGGGCCTTGCTTGGGGTGGCGTCCGGGCAGCCTATCGGTGCGGAAGACCTGCTCGATCTGGTGGACGAGCAGGATCGGGCGCTGCTGCGCGACGGCCTTATCCGCAAGCTGAGCGCGGGAGAGGGATGCGACCTCGATTTCCGGGCGCGGGCGGGCCAGTGGCGGCGCATTCGGGGAAAGCCTCTTCCCGGCAGGGCCAGCTTCGGCATCCTTCTCGATATCGGGCAGCGGCGTGCCGAACAGCAGATTGAGGCGCGGCTTGCAGCGATCATAGCCTCGTCCGATGACGCCATCATCGGCAAGGCCCTGGACGGGACAATCACGCATTGGAACGAGGCCGCGGAACGGATCTTCGGATATTCTCCCCAGGAAATGATCGGCCAGTCGATGGCGATGTTGCTGCCGGAAGGAAAGGAAGAGGAGGAAGAAGAGAGCTTGCGGCTGATCGCCCAAGGAAAGCGGCGCGACCATTTCGAAACGCGCCGCCGCCGCAAAGACGGCGAAATCATCGACGTCTCGGTGACGATTTCCCCGGTAACCGACGCAGCGGGACGAATAGTCGGCGCCTCCAAGATCGCGCGCGACATAACGGTGGCGAAGCGGGCGCAGCAGGAGCTTTTGGAGCGGGAAGCGCATCTCCAGTCGGTATTGGACACGGTGCCCGATGCGATGATCGTGATCGGCACGAATGGCATCATCCAATCTTTCAGCAGGGCTGCGGAAAGATTGTTCGGCTACACGGCGCTGGAAGCGATCGGGCAGAATGTCAATATGCTGATGCCCGAGCCGGATCGCAGCCGTCACGATTCCTA
>JAFKFF010000137.1 GCA_017307315.1 Alphaproteobacteria bacterium | reverse complement strand
GGAACGCGCCGCGCCGCGCGGCACCATCACCGCCAAGGGCAAGCATGTGGTGGTGATCGGGGGCGGCGACACCGGCTCGGACTGCATCGGCACGTCGAACCGCCAGGGCGCGCTGTCGGTGACCCAGCTGGAAATTCTCGCCAAGCCGCCGGTGAAGGAGAACAAGCCCCTGGTATGGCCGGACTGGCCGCTCAAGCTGCGCACGTCGTCCTCGCAGGAAGAAGGCGTGGAACGCGACTGGTCGGTGCAGACCAAGCGCGCCATCGTCGAAGACGGCAAGCTCGCGGGCCTGGAATGCGTGCGGGTCGAATGGAAGCTGGGCGATGGCGGCCAGATGAAACTGGTCGAGGTCGCGGGCAGCGAATTCGTGCTGAAGGCCGAGTTGGTGTTGCTGGCGATGGGCTTTGTCGGTCCACGCAAGCAGGGCTTGCTGGAACAGGCGGGCGTGACGCTGGACGCGCGCGGCAACGTCAAAGCGGACACCAAGGATTATCAGACCAGCGCGGCAAAGGTTTTCTCTTGCGGCGACATGCGCCGGGGCCAGTCCCTGGTGGTGTGGGCGATCCGCGAAGGACGGCAGTGCGCCAGAGGTGTTGACGAGTTTCTGATGGGATCGTCCGAATTGCCTCGTTGATTTTGGTCGCACGGCCGGACGGAAAAGTGGTTCCCACTTTTCCTGGCCGATGCTCCGCGGCGTGGACGAGTTCCTGATGGGAAGCTCGGAACTTCCGCGCTAGCTCTCTAGAGACAGCTCAGGCCTGCCTCCCCTGCGCGCGCGTAGCGCGCTGGCGGGGGAGGTGCCGTGGCAGCGCTTATTGCGCGCCGGCCTAAGCCGGCGTGCAAAAGTAAGCTGCGAAGGCGGAGGGGGTTATCTTGTGACGACCAAGCTGATCGTCGCGGCCTTCGCGCTGCCCAGCAGATGCACCGCGCGGGACAGCACGGGTGTGTTCAGCATGTTCCGGCGCGACACCAGCAAGGTTGCGTCGGAAAGCCTGGCCAGGGGCCAGGTTTCCGGTGCGCCGGCCTCGCCGCAATCCACCACCACCATGTCGCAATTGTCACGCAGCAGCCGGAGCAGTTTCTTCATCTGCGCCGATCCCAGCATCGCCGACATGTTGGGCGGCTGGCGCTTCATCGACAGCACGAAAAGCTCGCTGCGCGGATCGCGCGTCAAGACGCGGTTGAGGGGAATGGCGCCGGTCAGCACATCGTAGATGCCGCCCATGTCGGAAATCTTGAGGGCGTGGCCCGCCGCTTGCGCCGGATCGCAGTCCAGCAGCACCACTTTGCGGCCCATGCGGGCGGCGGCGCGGGCAAGCGAGACCGCGATGGCGCTTTTGCTTTCACCGGCCGCCGCCGCAGTCATGGTCACCACCACGGCGCCGTCGCGGGATTTGAGCCGGCGTACCAAGGCCGCCATGCGATAGGCAAAGGGACTGGCAGGCTGGTCCAGGATCGCGTCGGCCGCTTTCAGCGACACGATGTCGGGAAAATCGGCCAGCATTTGCGGCGTGTTCCAGGCTGGCGAAACCGGTACGATGCGGGCTTGCGGGAAGACCGGATCGGTCCTGCGGCCGGCGTGGGCGAGCC
>JAFKFF010000136.1 GCA_017307315.1 Alphaproteobacteria bacterium | reverse complement strand
CCCCATCGACTGACAGCTGGCCTGGCCGGCCGCGGAGAGGCCCTGGCGCGGCGCGCGGCGCTTCTGGCGGAAGCGGGCGTCGAAGCCCGGCTCCTGTCGCCCGACGTCTCTGACGAGGTTCTGGCTTCGCTGCGACTGCTCTTCGTGGCGGGGCTGGGCGAGGGGGAGGCACGCGAACTGGCGCGCCGGGCCCGGGGGCTCGGGGGGCTGGTCAATGTCGAAGACGTCCCGCCGCTTTGCGATTTCCATGTTCCCGCCATCGTGCGGCAAGGCGATCTGCTTCTGACGGTCTCGACCGGCGGCGCCGCGCCGGGATTGTCCCGGGCCCTGCGCGAGCACCTGTCGCGAAGCTTCGGGCCGGAATGGAAGGACCGGCTCGCCACCTTGTCTCAGGAGCGGGCGAAAGTCCGCGCCCAGGGCCGGCCGCCGGCCGAAGTCTCGCGTCATGTGCGCAACCTGGTAGCGGAGAAGGGCTGGCTGTGAGCGTCACGGTGATCGATACGCGCCAGGCGCCACGTCGGTTCGAGACGGCAAAGGCGGAACTGGCCGCCTTGCAGGAAAAGGCGCGGGGGCGCGATGCCCGGGGTATTCTGGAGCTGGCCCTGACCGGCCCGCTGGAAGGACGCACCGCGGTTGTTTCTTCCTTCGGCGCGGAATCGGCGGTGCTGCTGCATCTGGTGGCGTCGGTCGATCCGATGACGCCGATCCTGTTCCTCAACACCGGCAAGCTGTTCGGCGAGACCTTGCGCTATCGCGACCGCCTGCAAGAGAGCCTGGGCCTGGGCGAGATTCGCAGCCTGGTTCCGATCCTGGCCGCGCGCGGCGCGGTCGATCCCGACGGTACGCTGTGGTCCCGCGACACCGATGCCTGCTGCGGCCTGCGCAAGGTGGCGCCTCTGGCCGCGGCCCTGAAGCCTTTCGCGGCCCAGATCACCGGCCGCAAGCGTTTCCAGACCCGCGAGCGCAGCATGATGCAGCCGGTGGAATGGTTCGACGGGCGCTTGCGCTTCAATCCTCTCTGGGAATGGAGCCTGGACGATCTGAAGGCCTATGCCGAAAGGCATAAGCTGCCTGTCCATCCTCTGGTCTCGGATGGCTATCCTTCGATCGGCTGCATGCCGTGCACCCGGCGCGTGGCGGCTGGTGAGGACTATCGCGCCGGCCGCTGGGCCGGGCTCGAAAAGGACGAGTGCGGCATCCATGTCGGCACCGACGGGGACGGCATCTGAGGGGACCCGGAAGCATGGCTTGGCGGCGTAGCCACTCGAGCTGCCGGGTGCCGGACTCCGCTGGAAAGAATGGTGCGGTCGAGAAGACTCGAACTTCCACGGGTTGCCCCACTAGCACCTCAAGCTAGCGCGTCTACCGTTCCGCCACGACCGCACTGTCAGGAAAAAGCTGGTAGGCGCCGGGGTTTAGCAACACTGTCGGGTTTAGACAAGCGATCTGAGATACGGGGTTTGGTCAGGTCGGACACCTGATTGGTCCTGAATCTGCCAGGCTCAACCACCAGGCGCAGGCGCGGGCAGGCCGCCCAGCCATACCGGGCGATGCCGGACCGCCCTCTGCAGCGGCGATGCCGGTACCGGCGGCAATCGCGAAGGCCACATTCGGCAACTCGTGCATGGCGGGGAGCTTGAAGATCGCCCGCGCCGCGAAGCCCACGAAAATCGTGTGCACCAGATAGATCGAATAGGAGGCCGCGCCCAGATAGGAGGCCCAGCGGGGAATCCGGATCTGGCCCAGTTGCTCGGAAACCGAAACGCCGTACAGGATCAATGCCGAGGCGAAGCCGAGGGCAATCCGGCAGACGGCGTCGGCGCTATCCAGCCTGCGAAGGTCGATCAACGCGGCCACTGCAGCGAAAAGCGCGACGCCGGCCACGGCGGCGAGCCAGGCATGCGCCCCCTGACGGCGGCGCGTCGCCAGCGCGGCCAGCATCCCGAATCCGAATTCCAGGTGATAGGGATCGGCGACGAACCGCAGAAGGCCGCTCGCCGTAAAGCCGACCAGCCCCGCGATCACCGATGCCAGCCAGGCCAGCCCGAGAAGCATCCCCAGGCGCCGCGACAGGATCGCGCCCGCGAAGATCAGATAGAAAAGCACTTCATGCGTCAGGGTCCAACCGACATCCAGGATCGGGTTCCGGTCGCTGGGAAAGAGGAAGATGGAAGACAGCACATGCTGGAGCGTCAGCAAGGCCCAATCCTTCTTCAAGACCGCAAGCGCGACGATGAATGCGGTGACGACCCAATAGACCGGATAGATGCGCGTCACCCGCCGCCACAGATAATGGCCGAGACGCTCGGGGCGCCCGACATCGCGCTCATGGACATAAAGAATGATGAAGCCGGAAAGGACGAAGAAGAAGTCCACGCCGATATTGCCGAAGGCGAACAGGCTTTTCGCCGCCCATTCATGGCCGACATATTGCGGCAGGGCGAGCATGCGCCCGGCATGGTAGAGAACGACCAGGCAGGCGGCGATGCCGCGCCCGAATTGGACGCCTTCCAGCCTCTCGTTATGTCTCTGCCTTTCCCCCATCGGCCCAAGCTCTTTTCGCGGCTTCAGCGTCCGGGAGCGGGCGCCGGCCGCGCCACGATGGCGAAGGTCGGATCGCCCTTGGCAAAGGACCAGGCCAATCCATTGGAACGGGTGAGGGCGTATTCATAAGCTTTCTGCAGCCGGGGCGTGGGATTGATCGAATAGGCGCCGGCCAGCGCGGCCTGCATGATCCGCCCATAATCCTGCCACTGCTCTTCGACTTCCTTGCTGTTTTTGTCGCCGAGCTGGCTTCTGGAATAAGCCTCGCCCCAATTGTTGATCAGCTTGCCGCTGTCCGGATCGAACACCATGAGATTGTAGGCGGGTCCCCGTGAGGGGTCGAAACCCTGGTCGGCGCTTGTGAAAAGCCCCGCGAGGAAGTTCGACATCCAGGTGACGAGGCGTCCGGCATCGGGATAGCCCATGTCGTTGGCCCAACTGAGGACCGTCGCGAGAAAGCCTTGCTGCCAGGGCGCGGTGACACCCGGCGTGCCGTAATCGCCGATCACCCAGCCTTCCAGCGGTCCGGCGGCCTTCATCTTGCGATCCTGCACGAAGATCTGGACCAGTTTCGCCAGATTGCCTTTCAGCTTGGCATCGAAATAGCCGCGCACGCGATCCACAAGGGCGCC
>JAFKFF010000135.1 GCA_017307315.1 Alphaproteobacteria bacterium | reverse complement strand
AGGCTGGCGCTGACCTGGATGGTGGGGAAATCCACATTGGGCAGGTCGCTGACCGGCAGGCTGGAATAGCCGAAGACCCCGAAGATCACCAAGGCCGCCATGAACAGCGTGGTGAAGACCGGACGCTCGATGAAAATGCGCGAAATGTTCATGGCCAGTCAGCCGCCTTCAAATCGTGGGTCTACTGTGCCGCCGGGGCGGCCTGCTTGCCGCGCGCGGCTTCGCGTACCGCCGGAGCGGCCGGTTGCGCCGCGCTGGGACGGGCTGGCGCCACATTGACCTTGCCGCCGGGCAGGGCGCGCAGCGCGCCGTCGGTGATCACCATCTGGCCAGGCTTGATGTCGCTCTGGATCGCGACATGGGTGCCGTCGTCGAACAGGACCTTGAGATTGTGCTGCTCCACGACATGGTCGGAGTTCACGACATAGGCATATTGGCTGTCCGGGCCGATATTGACGGCGATGCGCGGGATCACGATCGCGCCCGGAATGTCGGCAAGCTCGACGGTGACGTCCACCAGCTGGCCGGGGACCAGGGCGCCGTCCTTGTTGGGGAAGGTGGCGCGAAGCTCGATGGTACCCGCGCTGTTGCTGACGGCGTTGCTGATGAAGTCCACCGGCGCGCCGATGTCCTGGCCGCCCATGTCGTGCAGATTCACCGTCGCGGTCAGGCCACCCTGGCGCGCCCGCGCCTGGATGCGCGGCAGGTCCGACTGCGGCAGGTTGAACGACACCTTGATCGGCTGGATCTGGGTGATGGTGACGAGCGGCGCGGTCAGGCCATTGACCGAAACCAGATTGCCCGGCTGCAGCAGGATCGGGCCGGTCTTGCCGTCGACCGGCGAGTGGATTTTGGTGAATTCCAGGTTGAGGCGCGCGGCTTCGGCATTGGCCTTGGCCTGCAGATAGGCGGCCTCTGCGGTTTCGTTCTGCTGCGCGGAAATGGCGTTCTCGGCCGCCAGGCGCTGATTGCGCTCGGCCGTGCTCTTCGTCGAGGCGAGCGTCGCCACCGCATTGTCATAGGCCGCCTGATAGGGGCGCGGATCGATCTCGAACAGAAGATCGCCCTGCTTCACCATCTGGCCTTCCTTGAAATAGGCCTTGGTGAGCTGGCCCTGCACGCGCGCGGTCACCGAAACGGTCGAATTGGCGACCACCGTGCCGATCGTGTGCTCGACCACCGCCATGTCGCGCTGGACCGTGGGGGCGACGCGCACCGGCGCGGTGGCCTGGAGGCGGCGTGGCGGCTCCTTGCCGGCATGCGACCAGTAATAATAGCCGCCCAGGACCAGGACGAGCGCCAGCCCGCCGAGCAGATAGCGGCGCGCGCGATTGTTTCCCGGCAGGGTTTCATGCGCGGGCACGTCGCGATTGGATGTGGGCGGCGGAACCTGCATGTTCATACGATCTTCCCCAAACGGGTCTGCGGAGCGGACAACCGGCATTCCCTGTCATGTCTTTGCGACAAAGTGATATGCAATGCCGTGTCCTCTACACCGAACAGACGCCGTCAACACTCCCTACGGCCGGGACGAGAATTTTACGCCGGAAATTTCGCTCGCCTCACGCTCGGGGCGGAGATTTTTCAAGCCGCGCTCGGCTTTAGCGATGATCGGCGCTCTATA
>JAFKFF010000134.1 GCA_017307315.1 Alphaproteobacteria bacterium | reverse complement strand
CGCTGCTGATAGGCGAGGTCGCTCCGCGCGGCGGCTTCGTCCGCCAGCCGCTGACGATAGGCGGCCTTCAGCGCCGGTACCTTCAACATGGCGGCGGCGAGTTGGGCCCTGGCATCGGCCACCGCGATGTTGAATTTCGGCGTATCCAGGCGAAACAGGATGTCGCCCTTCTTCACATGCTGGTTGTCGTGCACGGCAATTTCCAGCACGCGGCCGGACACTTCGGTGCTGATATCCACCCGCGCCGCCTGAACATAAGCATCGTCGGTCGAGACATAGCGCCCGCCCGTCACATAGACGATCAGCCCCACGATCAGAACGAGCACAGGCCCGCCGATCAGGAGGGCGCGGCGGTTGCGCCCGATCCAGCCTTTGGGTTGGGTGTCGGTGTTGGTATTCGCCATGGGTTGTCCGGGTGATTATCGCGCGAGCCATATAGCGTTTTGATTAACAATCAGCCAGCCCGCCACAGCAGGATGCTGCCGTAATCATCTCTCCATGCGGTGGGCGAGATCGTGCTTTGGTTTAGGCGCCTGCGCCTGCGGTATCGCTGGTTTCAAGCCAGCCCGGCTTTCCCCGCTCGTTGCGAAGTCCGGCCTGCCAGCCCGAAATCGCATAGCTCATCTGCCGCCAGGCGCCCACTTTGCCATAGCGGATCAGGACGTGAAGCAACATCAGCAAGGCGGCGACAGGCAGGCGTGCCGGATAAAGATCGCGTGTGAGAAGAATGCGGGCGCGCTCGGCGAGATAGACGGAAGTCTTGGACCGCGTCGATAGCCCGCCGCCGCCGCCGGTGGACGTGCCTTGGGCGTGCACCACCACGGCGTCAGGCGTGTAGCCCAACCTCTCGCCCCGCCGGACGGCGCGCAGGCACCATTCGACCTCCTCGCAATAAAGAAAATAATCTTCGCGCATCGGGCCGACGCGCTGCAGGAACTGGCGGCTGACGAGCATGGAAGCGCCCACAATGTAATCCATCGAGGCTTCCAGCCGTGCGGCATCGCTATCGTTCCGCCGCGGCTTGCCCTTGTCGACCGAAATGGCCCGCGCGCTCCAGGCCAGCCATTGCCCGCCGCGGGAGCCCAATTTTCCATCTTCGTCGACCAAATCGTGTCCGATGGCCGCGCAGTCGCCCCGGCGAAGCCGTTCCAGCAGGGCCTGCAGCGCATCCGGCATGGGCCGCGTGTCGGGATTGAGGATCCAATAGGCATCCGCGGGCGGCGTTTTGGCGATGGCGAAATTGATCCCGCCCGCATAGCCGAGATTGCCCGGCGCCTGAAGGATGTCGACTTTTTGACCGCTGCCGAGCGCTGCGGGCAAATGGCGCCGTGCCGCTTCCCAGGCCGCCGTGCCGCCATTCTCGCAGATCACGATGTGGAACTTGGCCCAGGTCGATTGTTCGAGCGCCGCCAGGCAGGCCGCGACATCGGCCTGGCTGCGATAGGAAACGATGACGATGGCGACCTGGGGAGCGAAGGCGGGCGGGTCAGGAGAGAGCGGTGGGGGCAAGGCGGGCTCCGGGATAGCCCGCAAGATGTCTTCCTGGGGCGCGGAGCGCAATCCCGCCTATTTCGCTTCACAAAGCGCCAGCCGAAAACACAAAGGCAGCACCGAAAAGCGGCCGGAAGAAGTTTAAGCAGTGACCCGTGCGAAGCTCCGGCGCCGGCCATTGCGCAGCATCAACCCGATGCCACCGAAGCCCAGAAGCAGCATGGCCCAGGTACCCGGTTCGGGAACCGCGCCGGCCGCGATGGAGTCGAATTCGAACGAGTTCTCGCCAGACGAGAAGACGATCTGGTTCACCTGATCCGTCGGATCGAAGGAGAAGTAGAAGCGGCGATTGTTATCGTCGTTGGATTGATTGCCTTGCGCCGGGTTGAACAGATCCGACCCCAGGAAAGACTGGGTGAAACCGCCCGAGCCGTTGAAGGTGATCTTGTTGGTCGGATCGAGCGATCCGATGAACAGGCTGAGGGTCTTCAAGTAAGGCGTGTTCAGCGTGATCGATTGATCGGTCTGGATCGCCATATAGCTGCTGGAGTCGTCGCCGAAGGGCGGCGCCGCGATGCCCGTGTGGAGGCCGTCAGCGACATGATAGATATAGGGCGTGGGATCGGTGGTGAAGGTGTAACCCGCAGCGTTGGGCCCACCAAAGCCGACCACCAGGGATTCCCCCGTCGCGAAGGGGGCGGTGGTAAAGCCGGGCGCCGAGCCGTCCAGATTGACCGCGGCGCTGGCGGAGGTAGCCATCAGGGCCAGGGCGGCGGTGGTCAGACCAAGTTGAATCAAGCGTTTCATCGGGATTCCCCACAAAGGCTGCGGTAAAGAAGAGGTAAAAGCAAAATTTCGAATTCGCAGGATAGTAACACGCGATCCGGGATTTGGAGCCCTCTGCCAGACAAAAATTTTGACGCTGGTTAACGGGCCAAACCTGTGCCGTCGCGGCCCCGGCAACATTGTGTTAACTATAAAATTGCAGGAAAACTAAGGCTATAGA
>JAFKFF010000302.1 GCA_017307315.1 Alphaproteobacteria bacterium | reverse complement strand
GTGTGTAATAGGTGCCCAGGCTGCCATTGTAGCAAGCTGCGGTCAGTCCATCGGGCGTGCTCGACGCCGTCAGATAACCCTGCGGGTTGGCGGCGCTGCAAGGCTGGTTGGAGCCGGGGGTCGCAATGATCTGGCTGGGCATGCGGACATTCTGCATGCCGACGCCGTAGCGGTGACCCCAGGTGCCGAAGGAATAAATCGACAGATCGTCGGTGAAATCATAGCCGGCATTATAGGAAATCACGGTCTGGTTGATTTCCGGGCTGCTGTTCTCGTGGTTGGAGCGCGGATAATCCCGCATGCCCCGGCGGTTGGCCAAGGGAATGCAAATGCCGCCGGTGCAAGGCACCACCCCCTGCGCATTGGCGACAAAGGTGTTGTTGCCCGCGGTCGCGCCGACACCGATGGCCCCTTCAACCGCTTCATTGCCATTGATGTCCAGCAAGCGGCTGTCGGCGCCGCCCAGCTGCACGAAATTGCTATACTGCTTGTCGAAGGTGAGGTTGATGTAGCCCTTGTCGAACAGGGGCAGGCCCATATTGATCGAATAGTCGTAGGAATCGCCCTCGGTGTTGTAGCGCCGGCCGCCGGTGACCAGGATCTGGCCGCCCGAGGAACGCTTCTTGAGGATCAAATTGACCACGCCGGAGATCGCGTCGGTGCCGTACTGGGCCGCCGCGCCGTCCAGCAGCACTTCGACATGGTCGAGCGCCGCGGTGGGGATCATGGAAAGGTCGGGCGCCGAATTGCCGCCGAAGCCGCCAGTGCCGGTCGCGAACGCCGACGCCAGATGCCGACGCTTGCCGTTGACCAGAACCAAGGTGTCGTTGGGGGACAGGCCGCGCAGGTTGGCGGCGCGTGTCAGGTTGGACAGGTCACCGCCGAAATTTTGTGAGGTGAAGGAGGGAACCGTCTGGCCCAGGGATTGGCGCAGGTCCTGTGAGCCCGAGGACCGGGTCAGGGCGTCGCTGCCCAGCACCTGGATGGGCGCGGCGCTGTCGGCGGCCGTCATGCCCTGCACGCGCGTGCCGGTCACGATCACGGTTTCGTTGCCATCGCCTTGTTGCGCCATCGCCTGCCCGGCGAGCAGCAGCCCCGCGATGGATGTTCCCAAGAAAAGAGATTTCTTCAGGCTTTCGCCCACGAATGCGCGCATTACATCCCCCTGTTATTGCTGGTCGTCCGGCTTCGCGCCTGGATCGAACCCACGCTTAATTCTCGAAGAATATTCCCCCGCGAACGCCAGCAATTTTGCCGGGCAATCAGTTGCCCATGGACGAACAGTATGCGTTCTTCCGCACCAATGCGTAAATCATGCGCGCGGCATGAGGGCTTCTGCACATGGTATGAAAAAATCGGACATGGGGCGAAAGAATGTCCTCATGTACGCCGTCTCGCGATACCAACCCGTCCCAGAAGACCGGTATCCTGCCCAATCAGCGGTATCGGATTAGACGATTGTATGAGTACAATCTGCAAAGGGATCATCCCTTCCCATGACTCTCAGCTGCTCGGAACGCAGGTTCGCAGACGGACGCTCTTCATCTCGCTGCTTTCGCAAATCATTCGCATATAAACCCAGCACCCCGGCGACGCGCGCCGCCAAATGTCAAGCGGTTGAAAAACCTCAATAAGCCTGCCTCAATCTCTGAAACGACACCACCAACCGCGACCGGTATCCGATCACCGGCTTGCCCGGAAAGATGATGGCATTGCGCACCGGATGGAGGCTGCGATACGCCCGCGCGGCACGAGCGGGCGCCACCCTTGTGCTTTTCGGCCTGTCGCTTCCCGTCCCCGCCAGGGCCGATGTCTATAATGTGATCTTCGAGAACGACCTGTTCTATCGCCGGGACCGCGACTACACCAACGGCATCGAGTTCAACTGGAGCCCGTCGTCCGATCGGGACACCGCCCATCCCGCCTGGCTCACGCGGAGCCTTCCCGCCCTCTTCGCCCGCGACGATCTTCGCGCCAGTTACAGCCTCGGCCAGATGATGTTCACGCCCGAGGATACGAAAGCGTCCGATCCGCCATCCGACATGCGTCCCTATGCCGGCTATCTCTATGGCGCGATCGCCCTGACGGGCCGGGCGCAAGGCCGCGAAGATCAGCTGCGCATCCAGCTGGGCATGATCGGGCCCGCTTCCCTGGCGGCCGACAGCCAGGATCTGGTGCATCGCATCCGGGGGTTCGACCTCCCCCAGGGCTGGCACACCCAGTTGCGCGACGAGCCGGGACTGGTGATTTCCTACCGGCGGATGAACGCGCTGGCGTCCCTCGACTCGCATGGCGAACACATATTCGACCTCGCCGCCAATTACGGCGGCGCGCTGGGCAACGTCTTCGATTATGTGGACGCCGGCCTGACGGCGCGGCTGGGCTTCGGGCTGCCCGATGACAGCGGGCCGCCGCAGATCGATCCGTCCCGGCCTGGCTCGCGCATTTACCAGCCCCAAACGGAATTCGGCGCCTATCTTTTTGCCGGCATCCAGGCGCGCGCCGTGGCCCGCAACCTGTTCCTGGACGGCAACAGCTTCCAGTCGAGCCGTAGCGTGCCGAAGGAGATACTGGTCGGGGATGTTTCCGCCGGGGCGGCGCTGGCTTTCAAGCGCTTCCGCCTTTCCTTCATGCACGTCTTCCGCTCGCGGGAATACCGGACCCAGAACGGTTTCGATGAATTCGGGACTCTCACCTTGTCCCTGAATCTCTAGCCGTATTCGGCGAAACCGGAAGCGAGCGGTCGGCGGGAACGCCCTCCTTCCCTTGGCTCAGCAGATAGCCCCAGACCATCGCGACCGCCAAAGGCAAGGCTCCCGCGAACATGAAGACCAGGTCGCCGGGCATGCGCAGCCATTCCAGAAGACGGGCCAGGGGCGTGGCGGTATAGGCAAGGCTTCTGGCATGCCAATAGCCGTTGGCGATCACATCCAGCACCTGCATCACGCCGCCCGGGAACAGGCTGAGGAGGACCATCATCGCGAGGCCCGCATTCAGCCCCCAGAAGGCGACAAGGATCAGCCGCGAGAGTTTTTTCCAGGCGCTGTCCGTTACCACTTCGCGCAGCACGAAGACCATCAATCCCGCGCCCAGCATGCCGAACACACCCATCATCGCGGCGTGGCCGTGATTGGGGGTGAGAATGGTGCCGACTTCGTAATAGCTGACGATCGGCGTGTTGATCAGGAAGCCGAACAGGCCGGCTCCGACGAAATTCCAGAAACCCACCGCCATCAGGAAATAGAATGTCCAGCGGTGACGCTGGACGATGCCGCTATCGCCGCGCGTGAGCTTCACGAAATCCCAGGCGTCGAGCGTGATGAGCGTCAGCGGCACCACCTCCAGCGCGGAAAAGGCGGCCGAAAGCGCCATGTTCGCCTCGGTCTGGCCCGTCCAGTACCAATGGTGTCCGGTGCCGATCAGGCCGCCGCCGAAATAAAGGATGGCGTCGAGATAGATGGTGCGCAGCGCGGTGACCCTGCGCACCAGTCCCATGCGATAGAAGATGATCGCGACGATCACCGTGACGAAGAATTCGAAGAACCCCTCGACCCAAAGATGAATGATCCAGAACCGCCAGGCATCGACGATGGTGTAATTGGTCTGCGATCCGAAGAACAAGGCAGGCAGGTAGAAAAGCGGAATCGCGAAAGCCGCGATCAGGAAGAAATTCGCGAAGCCCTTGCGGTCCGGGTTGCGCCGGGCGGGGGCGACGGCACGCCATACCAGGAAGAACCAGAACAGCAGCCCGGCCGCGAGCAGCAGCTGCCAGGCGCGTCCCAATTCCAGATATTCCCAGCCCTGGTCGCCCAGCCAGAACCAGCTTGCCGGCAGCCATTGCAGAATGCCGGCCCATTCCCCCAGCATGCTGCCCGCTATGACCGCAACGATCGCGCCAAAAAGCAAGTGAACGCCCAGCGCCTGTTTCGGCGGGCTCGTCCGCCCCAGCATCTCCGCCACGAACAACGCGCCCGCGACATAAGAGGTCGCGATCCAGAACACCGCGGCCTGCAGATGCCAGGTGCGCAGCAGATTGCTGGGAAAATAAGCAGCCAGGTCGATGCCGTAAAAGGATCCCGGATCGGCGCGGTAATGGGCCACGCCCGCGCCGAAGAAGGTCTGCGCCAGAAGAAGCAGGGACGCCACCGCCATGTATTTCAAGGTGGCTTTCTGCGCCGCGCTGAGCGTCCACGCCTCCACGGCCATGGGCGCCCCGTGCCAACCCAGATAGTCGAACTTCCCGAACGCCAGCAGCACAAGCGCGGTTCCGCCGAGAAGAAAAAGAAAGCTGACCGCCGTCCATAGCAGGGCCGCCGCGGTGGGACGGTTTCCCGCCAGGGGATCATAGGGAAAATTGTTCGTATAGGAATGATCCGCGCCCGGGCGCTGCGCGACCGAGCCCCACGCCGCCCAGGTGAAGAAAGCGGTGAGGTCGCGGATTTCCCGGGAGTCCGAGATCAATCGAGCGCTCAGCCCTCCGTTCCGCGCGGAATCGGTGAAATAATTTTTCCAGCGCGCAGTTTGATCGGCGAACATCTGCGCGCCGCCGGCGGGCAGGGTCAGAACGCCGGTCGCCGCGACATAGCGATTGGCTTTCAGCAGCGCTCCCACCTGGGCATCGATGGCGGCGCGCTCCGTTTCGCTCAAGGACTCGCGCGGCTTTCCGAATTGCGCTTGCGTCAGGCGGCCTGCGAGATCCAGCGCCCAGTCGTGCAGCACCGTCGCTCCGAAATCGGGGCCGAGATAGCCGCCATGGCCCCAGATGGTGCCATTGTCCATCAGGCCGTATTTGAGAAAGACCTGCTGGCCCGCCCGTATATCGGCTCCGGTGAAAACCGTGGCGCCGGAACCGTCGATCACGCGGTCGGGAATCGGCGGCGCATTTTGATAGGCCTTGACGGTCAAAAGGATCAGGACGGCAAAGCCCAGGACGAAAGTGGCGGCGACTGCGCGACCCCACCAGGGCGACAATTGTTCGCTCTCTTCCATGTCCATCCTCCCGCGAAATTCGAATTCGAACAGCACCGCCACAATGGAGAGCGGTCACGATATACCGCCGCGCACGAAACCGAGAACCCGTCCGCAAGGCGATCCGCACCGCCGTTCGCGTTCTTGCGTATCAGGCGCACTCGCTTCGAATCGATACAACCTGCACGGATGGACGGACGGCGCGCAATACTTGACGCAGCGGAAGACGAAACGCGTCGCGATCAACCCGACGGCAGCCATATTGTCGCGCCCCGCTTAAGATATGAACCAAATATATGTTATCTCCTGGGCAGGAATTCGATCATCACCGGCTTGAACGACGACCCGCCTCCCGCATCGAACCGCCAAGAGAAGCGACCGCCGCATGGTTTCCACGATGACCGCAAATGAGCGCCAGGCCGCGCTCGTCATTTCCATCCTGGCCGCGATCGTCGGCCTCGCCATGGCGGCGGCGGGACGCCACGACCCTCTCGGGGTCCACGGCGCCATGGTCCTCCTGACCGGGCTGATGTGCGCCTTCTGGGTGATCCGGGACTATTACAAGCCCGAACCGCCCGCTACCCGCCTCGCCGCCTATTATGACGAGCCCATCAAGGCCGGAATCCTGCTCGCCCTGCTCTGGGCGGCGATCGGCATGTTCTTCGGGGATTGGGTGGCCTGGCTCCTCGCCTACCCCGAGATGACCTTCGATGCCGCCTGGTCGAGCTTCGGGCGGATGCGCCCGATCCATACCACCGGCGTGATCTTCGGATTCGGCGGCAACGCGCTGATCGCGACGTCCTTCCATGTCATGCAGCGCACCTCGCGTGCCCGGCTGGCCGACCAGTTCACACCCTGGTTCGTTCTGGTCGGCTACAATCTGTTCTGCGCCATGGCGGTCAGCGGCTATCTCATGGGCGTGACGCAATCCAAGGAATATGCCGAGCCCGAATGGTACGCCGACATCTGGCTGGTCGTGGTCTGGATCGCCTATTTCGCGCTCTACCTGCGCACCCTGGCCCGCCGGCGCGAACCGCACATCTATGTCGCCAACTGGTACTACCTCGCCTTCATCCTGGTCGTGGCGATGCTGCATATCGTCAACAATCTGGCGCTTCCCGTCTCATGGGCCGGCGCCAAAAGCTACTCGCTCTTTTCCGGCGTCCAGGATGCGATGGTGCAATGGTGGTATGGGCACAATGCGGTGGCCTTCTTCCTGACCGCGGGCTTTCTCGGCATGCTTTATTACTATCTGCCCAAGCGCGCCGGCCGCCCGATCTATTCCTACCGCATGTCGATCGTGGGCTTCTGGGGCATCACCTTCTTCTATGTCTGGGTCGGCTCGCATCACTTGCATTACACGGCGCTGCCCCAGTGGGTGCAGACCCTGGGCATGACCTTCTCGGTCATGCTGCTGATCCCGTCCTGGATCGCGGCGGCCAACGCGCTGCTGACCTTGAACGGCGCCTGGCACAAGGTGCGCGACGACGCCACCTTGCGCTTCATGATGGTGGCGGCGGTGTTCTACGGGCTTTCCACCTTCGAGGGCTCCTTCCTCGCCATCCGGCCGGTCAACTCGCTTTCCCACTATACGGACTGGACCGTCGCGCATGTCCATGCCGGTACCCTGGGCTGGAATTCGATGATCATCTTCGGCGCCATCTATTATCTGGTGCCGCAACTCTGGAAGCGCGCGCACATGTATTCGCCCGCGCTGGTGGAGTTTCATTTCTGGTCGGCGATCGCCGGCACCTTCATCTATGTCTTCGCGATGTGGAATTCGGGCATCACGCAGGGACTGATGTGGCGCGCCTACAATCCGAACGGCACGCTCGCCTATTCCTTCCTCGATACCGTCATCGCGATGCATCCTTACTACATCGCCCGCGCCTTCGGCGGCCTCCTGTTCCTGATCGGCACCCTGGCGGGTATCTACAATGTCTGGCGCACCATTCAGGCGGCGCCGGCACGCACGCCCCAATCCGACCAGCCGATCCTGGCTGTCGCGCAACAGGCGGGGAGCTGAGCGGCCATGTTTGGGACCCATTACAAGCTCGAGCGCTATTCCATCGGCTTGGCGGTGGCGATCATCGTCGCGGCCAGCATCGGCGGCCTGGTCGAGATCGCCCCCCTCTTCACCATCCACGAGACGGTCGAAAGGGCGCCGCACATGCGCGTCTACACGCCGCTCGAGCTTGCCGGCCGCAACATCTATATCCGCGAAGGCTGCTATGCCTGCCATTCGCAGATGATCCGGACCCTGAGCGACGAGGTGGAGCGTTACGGGCCTTATTCGCTGGCCGTGGAGTCGCAATACGACCATCCCATGCTGTGGGGTTCCAAGCGCACCGGCCCGGACCTGGCGCGCGTGGGTGAAAAATATTCCGACCTCTGGCAGAGCGAGCACCTGAACAATCCGCGCAGCGTGGTGCCGCAGTCCATCATGCCGGCCTATGGCTTCCTGAAGCGTACCGAATTGCGCACCACCGATCTTCCCAAGGACCTGGCCGCGCTGAAGCGGCTGGGCGTGCCCTATACCGACGCGATGGTTCGCAATGCCTCGGACGATGCCAAGGGCCAGGCCGATCCCGATGGCGCATGGGCCGATGGCGTGCGGGCGCGCTATGGCGACGCCACCCATGTACGGGCCTTCGATGGCGATGCCGGCACGGTGACGGAGATGGACGCCCTCGTCGCCTATCTGCAGGTGTTGGGCCATCTGACGGACGTGGCGCATGCATCCGAAGCGGGAGCAGGCAAATGACAAGCCCCAGTCACGAGACGTTGACGCTTTTCGCCCAATCCTGGGGCCTGTTCTACCTGATCGTCCTGTCGCTCGGCGTCCTCGTCTACACTTTCTGGCCGAAGAACCGCGCGCGCTTCGACCGGGCGAAAAACAGCATCATGAATGACGAGAACGGACCATGGGCCTGATCGAGCGCGATCCCCACACCGGCCACGGCACCACCGGCCATGAGTGGAACGGGATCAAGGAACTCAATACCGCCGTTCCCTGGCCGGTCTGGGCTTTTCTGATCGCGGCGTTCGCCTTCTCGCTCGTCTGGTGGATCCTGATGCCCGCCTGGCCGCTGGGAACCACCTACAGCAAAGGCCTGCTCGGCGCGGACGAGCGGCAGGTGGTGGCCGCGGGCCTGCGCGCATCGGCCGACCGGCGCGCGGACTGGACGCGGCGCGTGGAGAAGGAAAGCTTCACCGCGCTTCTCGCCGACAAGGCGGTGATGACGGATGTCCGCGAAGCAGGTCATATGTTGTTCGGCGACAATTGCGCCGCCTGCCATGGCGTCGGCGCCAAGGGCGGGCCGGGCTTTCCCGACCTTACCGACAAGGCCTGGCTGTGGGGCGGCAGCCCCGACGCGGTCCTGCAAACCTTGCGCGTGGGCGTGAATACCGAACATGCCGACAGCCGCGTCTCGCAGATGCCTGCCTGGGGCCGCGACGGCATGCTCAAGGAGCAGGAGATCCGCGATGCCGTCGCCTATGTCTATGCGCTGTCGCACCCCGGCGTGACGAAGGATGCGCTTGGCGGCAATGCCGTGGCGGGCAAGACCGTCTTCTCGGCGAATTGCGCCGCCTGCCATGGCGCCAACGCCAAGGGCGATATCAAGATGGGCGCACCCGACCTGACCGACCGCTTCTGGCTTTATGGCGGGGACGAAGCAGCGATCCAGGAGTCCGTTTTCAATGGCCGTCAGGGCCATATGCCGTCCTGGGAAAAACGTCTCAGCGCGACGGAGCGCAAGATTCTCGCGCTCTATATTCTCGATATGGGCCGGAGCGGACAATGAGACGCCGCACAGGAGCGCGGGCGGTCGTGGGGCTGGCGGTTCTGGCCGGAATGGGGATTTTTGCCGCCGCCAACGCGCACTTGATATGGACCTCGTTTCATTCGCAACCCAATTGCGTTCCCCATCTCAAGCTTCCCGGAGAAGACGGACGGTTCCGCGCCGCCGAATCCTCCTGTTGAATGCGAGGAGGACCGATCGTGACCATCGCAAGAAACATGGACCAGATTCCCCCCGTGATACCGGCGGTGGGCGCCACCAAGACCGACTGGCGCCGCGCCGTGCCCGCGGCCATGGCGCTGGAATGGCTGGGCGCGGGCTGGCGGGATTTGATCCGTCATCCGGCGCCCAGCCTCGCCTATGGGCTTTTGGTCTTTGTCGCGTCTTTCCTGGTGGTGGGTGGCCTCTTCCGTTTCGGTCACGACTATATTCTGTTCCCCGCGCTTTCGGGCTTTCTGGTCGTGGCGCCGATCGCCGCGATCGGGCTCTATGAGAAAAGCAGGCGCCTGGCCGCGGGCGCGCCGGTGAGCCTGGCCGCGATGGTTCTGGTCAAAGCCCGCTCGGGCGGCCAGATCCTGTTCGTGGGCTTGCTGCTCTGCCTGCTGATGCTGTTGTGGATGCGCGCCGCCGTCCTGCTCTATGCGCTGTTCTTCGGTTTGCAGCCTTTTCCGGGATTGGACGGCATCCTGCCGCTGCTGCTCACCAGCACGACCGGCTGGGCGATGCTCGCGGTCGGCAGCCTGGTGGGCGGATTGTTCGCGGCCTTTTCCTTCGCCATCAGCGTGTTCGCCATTCCGCGCCTGCTGGCCGAGCGCACCGACGCCTTGACGGCGATGGGCCAGAGCATGGCGATGGTATGGAGCAACCTTCCCGTCATGCTGACCTGGGCGTCGATCGTGGTCGGACTTTTCGCGATCAGCGTGGCGAGCGGCCTGCTCGGCCTGATCGTGGTTTTTCCGCTTCTGGGCCACGCCACCTGGCACGCCTTCCTGGCCATGCGCGGTCCGGAGACCGGCGCGGACAGTCAACGGGAAGGGCGGACCACCGGGGCCACATCGTGAACCGTCACGGGCCGGGCACACCTTCGGTTCCCGGCATTCATTGCGGCGGCTGCCTGCGGAAGGTCGAGCAAGCCCTCAGCCAGCTCGAGGCGGTCGCGGAGGCCCGCGCCAACCTCACCACCCGCAGCGTCATCGTCCGCTGGACCGACGGCGTGCCGCCGCCCGCCATGATCGAAGCCCTGGCCGAGGCCGGCCATGCCGCCCATCTGGGCGACGGCAACGCCCCCGATGCCGACAAGACGCAAGCCGATCTGGTGCGCGCCCTGGCGGTGGCCGGATTCGCCGCCAGCAACATCATGCTGTTCTCGGTCTCGGTATGGGCCGGCGCGGGCGAGAGCCTTCGCACGCTGTTCCACGCGCTTTCCGCGCTGATCGCGCTTCCCGTCCTTATCTATAGCGGGCGCGTCTTCTATCGCTCGGCCTGGTCGGCCTTGCGGCACGGGCGCACCAACATGGATGTCCCGGTATCGATCGGTCTGACGCTCGCCTTCGCGATGAGCCTCTACGATACGATACATGGCGGTCCGCATGCCTATTTCGACGCGGTGACGATGCTGCTGTTCTTCCTTCTGGTCGGCCGCACGCTGGACCATGCCATGCGCAGCCGCGCCCGCCAGGCCGTGAGCGACCTCGCCAGACTGACCGCGCATGGGGCGATGGTGGAACAAAAGGACGGAAGCCAGGCCTATCTGCCGGTCGACGAGCTTCGCCCCGGCATGACGATCCTGCTGGCTGCGGGCGAGCGCGTGCCCGTCGACGCGCGCATTCTTTGCGGCGCGTCCGATCTCGACCGGTCCCTGGTGACGGGCGAGAGCGCGCCCCAACCCGCGACACCCGGCATGATCGTCGAAGCCGGAACCTTAAACCTCACGGCGCCGTTGCGGCTGGAGACCAGCGCCGCCGCGGGCGAATCCTTTCTGGCGGAAATGACGCGGATGATGGTCGCGGCCGAGGCGGGCCGCTCGCGCTACAGGCGGCTGGCCGACAGGGCGGCCGCACTCTATGCGCCGCTGGTGCACAGCGCGGCTTTGCTCGCGTTCCTGGGATGGGCGCTGGCGAGCGGCGATATTCACCGCGCCGCGGTGATCGCCGTGGCGGTGCTGATCATCACCTGTCCCTGCGCGCTCGGCCTTGCCGTACCCATCGTGCAGGTGGTTGCGGCCCGCCGGATGTTCGAGCAGGGAATCATGATGCGGGACGGCGCGGGGCTGGAACGTCTCGCGGATGTCGACACGGTGGTGTTCGACAAGACCGGGACCCTGACATGGGGCCGGCCGCAACTGCGGCAACCCTCCGTCCCCCATCTCGGCCTTGCCGCCGCGCTGGCGGCGCATTCGCGTCATCCCCATGCGCGCGCCCTGGCGGAAGCCTGGCAAGGTCCCGCACCAGCCATTATTGATGTCCGTGAGATTGCGGGACGCGGCATCGAGGGACGGCTGGGACCGGACATTATCCGCTTGGGCCGGCCGGATTGGGCGCTGGATAGGCCGGAGGATATTCCGGCGTCCGCGCCATTTCCCTGCACCAGCCTGTCCAGAAATGGCGCGCTTCTGGCCCATTATCATTTCGACGATTGCTTGCGCCCCGGCGCGCGGGCCGCGATCCGTGCGTTGACCGATCAGGGCTGCGCAAGCGTCATTCTCTCCGGCGACCATGCCGCGGCCGTCGCGCGAACCGCCGCCCAGTTGGACGTGACGCAATTCGAGGCGGACCTGCTTCCCGCCGGCAAGGTGCAGCGGCTTGAGGCGCTGGCCGCCGCCGGCCGCAGGACCCTGATGGTGGGCGACGGCCTCAACGATGCGCCGGCATTGGCGGCGGCCCATGTCTCGATGGCGCCATCGGACGCGGCGGATGTGGGGCGCCAGGCGGCCGACTTCGTCTTCCTGCGCGCGCCGCTGGGCGCGGTGCCTTGCGCGCTTTCCATCGCCCGGCGTGCCAAGACGCTGATCCGGCAGAATTTCGCGCTCGCCGTTCTTTATAACGCCATCGCGCTTCCCTTCGCGGTGGCCGGCCTTGTCACGCCGCTCGCGGCGGCGCTGGCCATGTCGGCATCCTCGCTCGCCGTGGTGGCCAATGCCCTGCGCCTCAACGCAAACGCCGCACGGCGGGACCGCATGGCAAGAAAGCACCCGCAGCCTGCGGTCAGGTTTGCCGAATGAGCATCCTGCTCTACCTGATCCCGATATCGTTCCTGCTGGGCGCCGCCGGGCTTGCCGCGTTTCTCTGGTCTTTCCGGAGCGGGCAGTATCAGGACCTGGACGGGGCGGCGGAGCGCGTTCTTTTCGAGGACGAGGACGGGCCGGCCGGCTGACGGCGGTCGCCGGAGAAAGTCAGCATCAGGTCCGCCAACGTATGCCGGTCCAGGGTCGCGACGAACGCGTTCAACGCCTCGTTCAGGATGTTCGGCAACCGGCAGGACCCGGTGATGATGCACTGGTTGCCGGTGGCGAAGCATTCGACCAGCGCGAAATCCGGCTCCGTCGCCCGCACCACCGCGCCCAGATTGATCTCCTCCGGGGGGCATGCGAGCCTTATGCCGCCCGAGCGTCCCCGCACGCCTTTCAGATATCCCGTCTTGGTGAGGATATTGACCACCTTCATCAGATGGGCGCGGGAAATGTTGTAAGCCTCCGCCGCTTCCTCGATCGTGATCAGGCGATCGCCCGCCATGCCTGCATACATCAGGACGCGAAGCGCATAGTCGGAAAATGTGGTCAGGCGCATGCTGCGACGCCGCGCTGTTGCGGCCGGTGAGACGACGAAGCCGCCATGCCTATCAGAAATCTCCTATAGCGCAACGCATCTTTCGCCGGGATCGGGCGCCTTTCCTGCTTGTAAGGGAAACGGAACCGGTTATCGCCGCGGTTCCCGCGGGACCTTGCAAAAAGATATATCCTGTATACTGTTTTAGCAAGAACGTTCCGGTCGGAAGCGTCGCGTGGCCCTTCCCGTGCCGGGACGGTCGATATCGGGAGCTTGTCCGGACATGAGCGATATTCCCGCAGCCCTGCCCGCCGGCGTCACGGCCTACAGCCGCACGCCCGACTTCACGCCGCAAAACATTCCCGACAAGATCCGCGCCGCGCATGCCACCAAAGCCGGCACCTGGGGCCTGCTGCATGTCCTGGAAGGGCGCCTGCTTTACCGGCTAGAGCCGCCCCGCCATGGCGAGCGGCAGCTCGCGGCCGGCGACACGGTGGTGATCGAACCGACGATCCGCCACCACGTCGCCTTCCTCGAGCCGGGCCGGTTCTTCGTCGAATTCTACCGCTGAGCGTTCGGCGCGGCGGAACACCCGACAATTCATTGACCGGAAGCCCCCGACGGATCAGGCCGCCTTGGGCACGCCGCTCACCTTGATGATGGTCAGCCTGCGCTCGCGGCCGTCGCGGTCGGGCCAGAGGATGGACTGTCCCGCGCGCAGCCCGATGAGGCCGGCGCCCACCGGGGTCAAAATCGAGATGCGTCCCGCCGCAATATCGGCGTCCTTCGGATAGACGAGCTGATAGCTGTAGCTCTTGCCGCTCGCCGCGTCGGCAAACTGGACGATTGCCAGCATGGTGACGACATCGGACGGAATGTCCGTCTCCGAATGCATTGTCGCGCGCGCGATCTCCTCCAACAGCAATTCGCTGACCTGAGGCATGCGGTCTTCGACACTTGCCGCCAGGCTGGCAAGATTGTCCGCTTCGGCTTCAATCATGTGAATGGGCGGGCGGCTTGCCGCCTTGTCGTCGGTCATGGTTCTGGCTTTCCAGGTGAGAAGGCGCGCAGAAACAAAAGCTGCGCAGATTTATCGTGGTTTCGCCCCGAGCTCGGGGCGTGCAGCGCCGGAACCCGGGGTCAAATGCCCGCGAGAAATCGCTCCCCGAGAGAGCGGAACTGGATGTTGAGGCGCCAAGCTTTCATGGCGAGATGATGGCGCGCGAAAGCGTCCAAGTCAAATAGGGCGGCATATTCATCGCGGATCGGGCAGGACCGGAACGCCGGACCGTTGCCTGGCTGTTTCTTATTTCCTAGTCTTTCAAGACATACTCGAAAGGACAAGCATATGGCTATTGCAAAGGTCATTGAAGTTATCGCCGGCTCCTCGAAGAGTTTTGAAGATGCGGTATCCAGCGGAATTGCAAAAGCGTCGGAAACCGTCTCCGGCATTGAGGGCGCCTGGGTCAAGGACACCAAGGTTGTCGTCAAGAAAGGCAAGGTTACCGAGTGGCGCGTGATCCTCGCGATAACCTTCATCGTTCGCTAGGCGTTGCGGTCCAAGGCAGGAACAATGCCAGGCGGTCACGCTCCGTTGCGCGAGCATGAAGATCATGTGGCACTGAGTTATTGCAGCAAGTTTTAATTTCACGGGAGAAGAAAATGGGATTACTGGATGGCGTTCTCGGTGGGGTTGTTGGAGCCGGCGCGACGGCGCTGGTGAAGGAATATATCGACAACCATGGCGGCATCGGCGGCGTGGTCGCCCAGCTGGAATCCACGGGGCTCGGTGAACAGGTGAAATCCTGGGTGGGAACGGGACAGAATTTGCCGGTGTCGGCCTCACAGCTTCAGCAAGCCCTTGGGAGCGGGAAATTATCGGAACTTGCCGCGAAGTTCGGGCTTCCCGCCGATCAGGTATCCGGATTCCTGGCGCAGCATCTGCCCAAGGCGATCGATGACGCGACACCGACCGGCCAGCTTCCATCGGCCTGACGGAGCCGGCCGAGCAATTGCCCCGGATTTTCAGGCGGAACGAGATTCCGCTAATGATGCCCTGTTCGTGATCGGCGGCTTGAATGGCTTCCAATCGGTTCAATCCTGGGTAACCGAATTAAAGCGTCATTCGCGCCACCGCTTTGCGCATGCATATTCGTGGCGCGATGTGCGTTTCGCCGAGAGCGACATCGTTGCGTCGGCTCAAGGAAAGCGCGTGACGCTCATAGGGCATAGTCTTGGCGGGGGCCATGCCGAACTGCTGAGTCAGCAACTCCCCGCCGGCACGATACACACGCTGATTACGGTCGCGCCGTACGGCCCCAGGAGGATCGATCACGACTTGACCCGCAGGAATGTCGGGCGCTGGCTGAACATCATCTCGGCACCCGCTCGCTGGGGGTGGCGGGACCTCGCGCGGAATATAGGCGCGCCCCTTCTCCTGAATTGGCGCGAGCAAGGCTTCATCGCGAGTGCATCGGAAAATTACCGCAGCGAATTTCCCCATCATGACTTCCATAAACTGATGACGGCGCGATCTGCCGAACATGGCCAATGCCGGATGGGAACCGAAGCGCGGCCGGGAGCATCGGCAAGCGAGGCGGCGACGCCTTAGGCCCGGCTGCGCCGGATTTGCGCCTATCCGGCATCGCGTTCCGGGCCGGCGAAGGCTCCGGGCAAAGCCGTGCGAGAAACGCGGGGGGCGCTACTGCGTCATCTCGCGGCCGCCAAGACCGATGCAATTTCATTGACGGCGCGCCAGCCCTGGTCGATCGCCACATTGGTGTAGGCGCGGCCTGTAGAAGAAAATTCCCAGCGCGAAACCGCCAAGGCCGACAATCTTGGTCACCAGGTTGAAGGCGGTGATGGCGTAAATCCCCAATCCCAGAAGCATCAGGCCGCTGAGGGCGGGAAACAGGCAAAGCGCGATCCAGCGCCCCGGCGCGGTCGTGCCGCGAAACTCCCAGGCGGCGACCAGCCCGGCCAAGCCGTAATAATAGCAGACCTGGATCGCCACGGCGTTGACGGACGCGGCGATGACCGCGCTGACGGTGGGCATCAGGCTCGACGACCAGATCAGAAGCAGCCCGATCGCGATCAGCACATACATGGCCTTGACGGGAGTCTGGCTTTTCGGAGCGATCTCCCCGAACACCCGGGGCAAGGCGCCGTCCCGCCCCATGGCGAACAAGGTGCGGGAAAATTGCAGCATGGTGGTTTCCAGGGTGGCGATGCTGGAGAGAATGACGGCGACCGAGGCGCATAAGCCGCTGAACCGCCCCAGGCCGGACGCCACGGCGATATTGTAGATGATGTTGTCGGTCAGGTTGCGCGCATCGTGCAGGGAGAACAGGAACAGGGCCGCGACCGTGAAGCCGATGTAAAAGGCGATGGTGATGAAGATACTGGAGAAGCCGCCATTGCCGGCATTCTCGCTGCCATTGACCGTCTCCTCGCTCAGATTGGAGGTGACGTCCCAGCCCCAATAGAAGAACACGACCATCAGGGCGCTGGCGGAAAACGCCGCGGGCGTGTAGCCGAAGCCGAACCAGGACCAGCTAAAGGGATTGATCATGCCCGACACGCCGGTGTGAATGAAAGCGGCGGCCAGCACCACGATCAGGATCACAAGCTCCACCGTCGTCATGACGACCTGCACCCTGCTGGTGATCTCGATGCCGGTGATCAGGACCAGCGCGATCAGCAGGAACCAGGCGCTGGCGACGGCGGCCGTTACGAAGACGTTGCCGGTAAGCTCGGGAGCGATGAAGTTCAGGGTCGATGTCGCGACCGGGACACTGCCCGCCACCATGAAAACCAGGGATGCGATCAAAAGCGCCCAGCCGGAGAAGAAACCCAGGAATTTCCCGAACGCGGCGCTCGTCCATTGATAGGCGGCGCCGGCGCTGGCGTCCCGCTTGTTGAGCGCCTTGTAGGCAATCGCGATGCCGAGCATCGGCACCGCGAAGATCACCAGCGCGCCGGGCGACAGCGGGCCGGCCACCGAAAGCAGAACCGCCGTGGTGACGGCGATGGTATAGCCGGGCGCGCTTCCCGCCACTCCCATGACCAGGGATTCAAAAAAGGAAAGCGAATTCGCTTTCAGTTGATTGCTCATCTCACCCCGCGCTTAATGGCGCCATGTCCCCCGCGCCAGGGCCGCCCCCGAGACGAGGGCCGCTATTGATCGACATTACCTTTCGGGGCGTAGATCGCATAGAATTTGGTGTAGCGTGCGGCCCGACATGATCACCATGGCCAAAGGCATGACCAACGGCAGCGTCCCCATGGGCGGCGTCGCGGTCGACCGGCGGATATACGACACGCTGCTGGAGCACGCCGACACGCCAATCGAGCTGTTTCACGGCTACACCTATTCCGGCCATCCCCTCGCCTGCGCGGCAGGCATCGCCACGCTGGACACCTTCGCCGAGGAAGACCTGTTCGGGCGCGCCGCGAGCCTTTCCGGCTATTGGCAGGATGCCATGCACAGCCTGAAGGATGCGCGCCACGTCATCGACATCCGAACTTTGGGCCTCATCGCCGGGATCGAACTCGAGTCCCGTCCCGGCAAGCCCACCGAACGCGCCTTGGAAGTCTATGAAAAATGTTTCGACAAAGGCCTGCTGATCCGGGTGACCGGGGATATTATCGCGCTGTCGCCGCCTCTTATCGTGGAAAAAGAGCAGATCGACCGCATGGTCGCCATGATCGGCGACGCCTTAAGCAAAATTGCCTGACTATATTGAAAAGGAAATTATCATGCGGATCGGCGTCCCCAAAGAAATCAAGACACTGGAATTTCGGGTTGGGCTGGTGCCGCCGGTGGTGCATCAACTGACGGTCGATGGACACAAGGTGTTTGTGGAAAGCGGGGCGGGCGCCGGCATCGGCCAGTCGGACGAGGATTACAGGAAGGCGGGCGCGGAGATTCTTCCCGATGCCGCCGCGGTGTTCGAAGCCGCCGACATGATCGTGAAAGTGAAAGAGCCGCAGCCGGTCGAGATCGCGCGGCTGAAGCCGCATCATGTCCTTTTCACCTATCTGCATCTGGCGCCCGACCCGGAACAGGCCAAGGGGTTGATGAAATCCGGCGCCACCTGCATCGCCTATGAAACCATCACCGACGCCAAGGGCCGTCTGCCGCTTCTGGCGCCGATGAGCCAGGTGGCGGGCCGGATGGCGACCCAGGTGGGCGCCAATCTCCTGCTCAAGCCCGCCGGCGGACCCGGCATGCTGATCGGGGGCGTGCCCGGCGTGCCCCCCGCCAAGGTGGTGATCCTGGGCGGCGGGGTATCGGGCACCCATGCCGCCGAGATGGCGGTGGGAATGCGTGCCGACGTCACTTTATTCGACATCGCTCCGGCCCGGCTGGAGGAATTGGACGTCCAGTTTGGCGGGCATCTCAAGACCGTCTTCTCCACGCACCACGCCGTGGCCGAAGCGCTGGCGGATGCGGATCTGGTGATCGGCTGCGTGCTTCTGCCGGGCGCGGCGGCGCCCAAGCTGGTCAAGCGCGAAGACCTCAAGCGCATGCGCAAGGGCTCGGTCGTGGTGGATGTGGCGATCGACCAGGGCGGATGTTTCGAAACCAGCCATCCCACCACCCACGCCGATCCCACTTTCGACGTGGACGGGGTCATCCATTATTGCGTCGCCAACATGCCCGGCGCCGCGCCCCTCACCTCGACTTATGCCCTGAACG
The DNA here is from genome assembly GCA_017307315.1 of Alphaproteobacteria bacterium. GTDB lineage: Bacteria > Pseudomonadota > Alphaproteobacteria > Micropepsales > Micropepsaceae > Rhizomicrobium. The sequence continues at coordinate 1,697 of JAFKFF010000302.1, read as the reverse complement.
CGGCGACGGCACCTTACGTCTATGCCTTGGCCAACAAAGGTGCGGACGCGGCCCTTGCCGCCGACCCGGGCTTCGCGCTCGGTCTCAACGTCAAGGCCGGCAAGATCACTCATCCCGCCGTCACTGCAGCGCTGAAACTGTAATGTTTGCCCTGAAAGACAATGCGCTTCTGCGCGAATGTTCCTTCGTCAACGGCCAATGGACCGAGGCGGCGTCCGCCGGACGCTTCCCGGTCACAAATCCGGCGACCGGCGAGAAGCTCGCGGATGTAGCCGACTGCAACGGCACCGATGCCGAGGCGGCGATCCGGGCGGCGGCGGACGCTCTGCCGGGCTGGAAACGCAAAACCGCCAAGGAGCGCGGCGCCGTCCTGCGCCGCTGGTTCAACCTCATCATGGCGGCACAGGAAGACCTGGCGCAGCTTATGACCGCGGAACAAGGCAAGCCCCTTGCGGAATCGCGCGGCGAAATCGCCTACGCGGCCTCTTTCGTCGAATGGTTCGCCGAGGAGGCCAAGCGCGCTTATGGCGACGTCATTCCGGCCGTGCAGCCCGGCAAGCAGATTCTGGTCTTCAAGGAAGCGATCGGCGTCGTGGCCGCGATCACCCCTTGGAATTTTCCCGCCGCGATGATCACCCGCAAGGTGGCGCCGGCGCTGGCGGCAGGCTGCAGCGGCGGGGTCAAGCCCAGCGAGGAGATGCCGCTTTCCGTGGTCAAGCCCAGCGAGGAGACGCCGCTTTCCGCCCTTGCCTTGGCGGAGCTGGCGCACCGCGCCGGATTCCCGCCCGGCGTGTTCAACATCGTCACGTCGACGAAAGCCGCCGAAGTCGGGCTGGAGCTGACGCAAAATCCGCTGGTGCGAAAATTCTCCTTCACCGGCTCGACTCCGGTCGGGAAAAGGCTCATGGCCCAATGCGCCTCGACCGTGAAGAAGGTTTCCCTGGAATTGGGCGGCAATGCTCCCTTCATCGTGTTCGACGATGCCGATCTGGATGCGGCGGCCGATGGCGCGATGGTGAGCAAGTACCGGAACATGGGCCAGACCTGCGTCTGCGCCAACCGCATCCTGGTCCAGGACAAGGTCCATGACGTCTTTGTCGAGAAACTGCGCGCGCGGGTGGCGAAGCTGAAACTGGGCGACGGCGCCGAAGAGAATGTGGTTCAGGGCCCGCTGATCAATGCCAAGGCCATCGAGAAAGTGGAACGCCTGGTTGCCGACGCCTTGCAAAGGGGCGCACTTCGGCCCGGTCGCCGCGATATACCGTTTCCGGGACGAACGGGAAGCCATTCGGCTGGCCAACGATACCGAATACGGGCTCGCCGCCTACTTCTACGCCCGCGATGTCGGCCGGATCATGCGCGTCGCCGCCCAGCTCGAATATGGCATGATCGGCATCAATGACGGCCTGATCTCGAACGAGGTCGCGCCGTTCGGCGGCGTCAAGGAATCCGGCATCGGGCGCGAAGGCTCGAAATACGGGATCGAGGACTTTCTCGAAATCAAATATCTCTCCCTCGGCGGCCTTGATTCCTGAAATCGCCGCCCGTTTCCAGAGGAAGTTCCTGATGCGCCAGGTTACCCATTACATTGACGGCCATGCGTTTGCGGGGGATGGCGGGCGCCGTGGCGATGTGTTCAATCCTGCGACGGGGGAGATCGAGGCGCAGGTGGCGCTGGCGTCGGCCGCCGATCTGGA
>JAFKFF010000408.1 GCA_017307315.1 Alphaproteobacteria bacterium | reverse complement strand
TTTCCATGCTTTCGGCCCATGCCGACCGCAGCGAATCGTTGCGCTGGACATCCCGGCTGACCCAGCCGCCCAAGACCGCGTTCATCGTGCATGGCGAGCCCGACGGCGCCGACGCGCTGCGGCACGCACTGGAAGAGCAACGTCAGTGGCAATGCGTCGTGCCCCAGCACGGCGAGATGGTGACACTGCCATGACGGCGGACCAGGATGTTCTGCGCGCTAGGAACATCGGGATAGATCATTTGCCCGAGTCGGTGATTTTCTTTACGAAAATATCCGATCTTCCGCTCGGAAGGCTTTTCGTCCTTCAATTGCATGGAGGTGCGAATAGGAATGTGTGCTATTATCGTCGTCCTTTTATCGCGTCACGACCGAACATGGATGCTGGAACAACGCCGCTCTCTCGACTCCACTCGGAAGTCGCCGGTCTAGGCGAAGGCACGTATGCGCGTAGCCGATTGCCCCATCTATTTTCTCCCGCGAGCAGTTGAGGCCAGGCGCTCGTCTCATCATTAGACGCCGCCGGCACCCGCATCGACAACCATCCCGAATGCGCGGGCGTACCTGCACACACGCCGTTGGCCACCGTCGCAGCGATCTCTAATTCCTACCCTCTTCAAAGCTGGCGGCGAACCATGAGTTGTTTGATTTCGGCGATGGCTCGAGCAGGATTCAGGCCCTTGGGACAGGTTTGGGTGCAGTTGAGAATTGTGTGACAACGATATAGCCGGAATGGATCCTCTAGGACGTCTAGCCTCTGATCGGTCGATTCGTCGCGGCTATCGCTCAACCAACGATAAGCCTGTAGAAGGACAGCGGGCCCTAGATAATTTACTGGGTTCCACCAATAACTTGGGCACCCGCCCATACATGAAAAGCAGAGAATGCACTCATAATAGCCGTCAAGTTTGGTCCGATCCTCCGGTGTCTGAAGCCATTCCCTTTCAGGAGTCGGTGTCCGTGTCTGGAGCCATGGCTCAATCATGCTGTACTGCGCATAGATCGGTCCCAAATCGACAACCAAATCCTTAATCACCCGCATATGATTCAGCGGGAAAATACGAACCAGGTCCGGCAATTCATCAATGGGTTGAGTGCAGGCAAGCCAATTGCGGCCATTTATACTCATTGAGCAAGACCCACATACACCTTCCCGACATGAACGGCGGAAAGTCAAACTGGGATCAATCTGATTTTTGATATAAATCAGCGCGTCCAGGACCATTGGCCCGATGGAGTCTAGATCCAAGGTATACGCATCAATTACCGGGGTCCTAGCGCCCTCTGGATCAAACCGGTAAATCTCGAACTTTCGCAACCTTCGTCCTTGTGAAGGTGCCGGCCATTCTCTTCCTTCATGGATTCTCGAGCTTTTGTTAAGCCCGATATTGAGAAAAGGCTTCATGACGAGTACTGCCTTGCACCGTTGTGACTATTCGCTTCCCGCGCCATATCCAGGCCGGCGGATCGCTTACCGGAAAGGATCCGCGCGCGACTTCATCGAAGCGGTCGGACTTCATTATATTCGGGGCAATAGCGAATCCGGAAAAAAGGGGTAAGGATTTCTGGCATTCGTTTTCCGCTCGATAAGTTGGGTGAAAGCTCAGCGGTAACCAGTGCAGGTCACATAGTCT
>JAFKFF010000301.1 GCA_017307315.1 Alphaproteobacteria bacterium | reverse complement strand
GGCGCGAGCCCCTTCGACACCCAGCAAGGTGACCAGGGTGGCCTTGCCCATGTCGGCATCCTTGCCCACGGCCTTGCCGGTTTTCTCGGCGGTGGAGGTCACATCCAGAAGATCGTCGGTGATCTGGAAGACCACGCCCATCTCGCGCGCATAGGCCCTGAGCCGCGCCCGGTCTTCGGCACTCGCCCGTCCCAAAATCGGCCCCGCCTCGCAGGAGAATTCGAACAGCTGGCCGGTCTTCAGCCGCTGCAGGTTGATCACATCGTCCAGACCGAAACTCTGTTCCGCCAGCATGTCGATCACCTGGCCGCCGATCATGCCGTCATGACCGGAGGCTTCGGCAAGCCGCGCCACCAGCGCGATGCGCACATCGGCATCGGGATGGGTCTTGGCATCCGCCAGGATCTCGAACGCGACGGTGAGAAGCGCGTCGCCCGCCAGCACCGCCGTCATCTCGTCGAAGGCGATATGGGTGGTGGGCCGGCCGCGCCGAAGATCGTCGTCATCCATGCAAGGCAGATCGTCATGGACCAGCGAATAGGTGTGCAGCACCTCGATGGCCGAACCCACCCGCAGGCTGAGCGCGTCCTCGACCCCGAACAAGCGGGCCGAATGGAGAACCAGGAAGGGGCGCAGGCGCTTTCCCCCCGCAAAGGTGGCATAGCGCATCGCTTCCTGGACGCGTCCCTGGGGTCCGCGCGGATGGGGCAGCACGGTCTCCAGCACCGAATCAACCGCCGCGGCGCTGGCGGCGATGGCGCGCGGCAGGGCGGCCTTGTCCACGTCCTTGATCGTACCCAGATGTTCCATGCGATGCCCTATGGCTGGCTTGGCCCCCCAAATCCAGCCTCGGGGCGCGCGATGCGACAATCTGGTCTGCCAACCCCCGGGGAGGCAACGAAAAAGGACGGTTCTGCCCCTCAGGCCAGAGGGGTTGATTTCGGGGCGGCCTATGCGGGACAATGGGTTTGCTGCGTTGCGACGAAGCCGCCCCGCCTCTTCCGGCTCCTGCCCGGTCGAGCGTTCCCACGGCACCAAGGAAGAGATATGCGAGTCATTCTTGCCCAGCCACGCGGCTTCTGCGCCGGAGTGGTTCGCGCCATCGATATCGTGGAAAAGGCGCTCGATAAGTTCGGCGAGCCCGTCTATGTCCGCCACGAGATCGTCCACAACCGCCATGTGGTGGACGCGCTGAAGAGCAAGGGCGCGCGTTTCGTCGAAGAGCTGGACGAAGTGCCCGAAGGGGCGGTGACCGTGTTCAGCGCCCATGGCGTGCCGCAATCGGTGGTGCAGACCGCGGCCTCGCGCGGCCTGCCGGTGCTGGATGCCACCTGCCCGCTGGTGTCGAAAGTGCACAATCAGGGCAAGCGCTATGTCGCCCATGGAAGGACCCTGATCCTGATCGGCCATGCCGGCCATCCGGAAGTCGAAGGCACGATGGGCCAGGTCGGCGCGCCGGTGCATCTGGTGCAATCGGAAGCCGATGTGGAAAAACTCCCCATCCCCACCGACCATCCGGTCGCCTATATCACCCAGACCACGCTTTCCATCGACGACACAAAGGGCGTCATCGTGGCGCTGAAAAAGCGCTTCAGCGACATCGTCGGTCCGGAAACGTCCGACATCTGCTACGCCACCCAAAACCGCCAGACTTCGGTGCGCGAGTTGGCGAAAGTCGCCGACGTGATCCTGGTGGTGGGCGCGCAGAACAGCTCCAACTCCAATCGCCTGCGCGAAATCGGCATCGAGGAGGGCATCCCCTCTTATCTCATCGCCGATGGCAGCGAGTTGAAGCCGGAATGGGTGCGCGGCAAGGGCGTGGTGGGGCTGACTGCCGGCGCTTCGGCGCCGGAGGAACTGGTGCGCCATGTGATCGACGCGCTTTCCAAAATCGAAACTGTCGAAGTCGAACAAATGGACGGCAAGAAGGAACATATCGAGTTCCGCCTGCCGGCCGAACTGAGGGCGTGACATGGGTCTTCCGCTGAGACAGGCCGCCAAGATCGGCGCCTATGTGGTGAAGAAGCATCTCTCCGGCGGCAAATACCCGCTGGTGCTGATGCTGGAGCCGCTGTTCCGCTGCAACCTCGCCTGCGCCGGTTGCGGCAAGATCGACTATCCGGACGAGATCCTGAACCAGCGCCTATCGGTGCAGCAATGCATGGACGCGATCGACGAATGCGGCGCCCCCGCCGTTTCCATCGCGGGCGGCGAGCCCCTGCTCCATCGCGACATGCCCAAGATCGTCCAGGGCTATCTGGAACGCGACAAATTCGTGATCCTCTGTACCAACGCGCTCTTGCTGGCCAAGAAGATCGACCAGTACAAGCCCGATCCCAATTTCACCTGGTCGATCCATCTGGACGGCGACAAGGCAGCGCACGACAAGTCCGTCTGCCTGGACGGCACTTACGAGAAGGCCGTGGCCGCCATCAAGCTGGCCAAGGATCGCGGCTTCCGCGTCCAGATCAACTGCACCTTGTTCGACGGCGCCGATCCGGAGCGCACCGCCAAATTCTTCGACGAGATGATGGCGATGGGGCTGGACGGCATCACCGTCTCGCCCGGCTATGCCTATGAGCGCGCGCCCGACCAGCAGCACTTCCTCAACCGCGAACGCACCAAGACGATGTTCCGCGAGATCCTGGCGCGCGGCAATGGCGGCAAGAATTGGGAGTTTACCAATTCCGCCCTGTTCATGGACTTCCTGGCCGGCAACCAGACCTATGAGTGCACCCCCTGGTCGATGCCGCTTCTCACCGTCTTCGGCTGGCAGAAGCCCTGCTATCTGCTCGGCGAAGGTTACGTGAAGACCTTCAAGGAGCTGATGGAAGGCACCGAGTGGGAAAAATACGGCGTCGGCAAGTATGAGAAATGCGCCAACTGCATGGTGCATTGCGGCTTCGAAGGCACCGCCGCCACCGACGCGATCAAGCATCCCCTGAAGATGCTGCCGATCCTGATGCGCGGCGTGAAAACCGATGGGCCGATGGCGCCCGATATCGACCTGTCGCATCAGCGGCCGGCGGAGTTCGTCTTCTCCCGCCATGTCGAACACAAGATGTCACAGATCCGGGCGGGCAAGTCCGACACCACAGAGGCCGCGGCAGCGGAGTAATTCCCGGAACGCCTTGCCGGAGGTCCGCGCCGTGCGGATGAGGCTCGGCGCCTGCAAGGGATGGCGCAGCAGCGAGCCCAGCACGCGCGTGAGCGCGATGCCGCCATCCGGTTTCATCGCCACCAGCGCCGCCGGCGGCAAGACATGGCGGGCGTCGTCCGATATCACCCTCAGCACCGCGAAGGGGAGTTTGCGCGCCTCCGCGAACCGTGCCGCCACCGCGCTTTCCATGTCGACCGCGAGCGCGCCGGTCCTGGCAAAAAGCGCCGCCTTGTCTTCGGCGTACGCCAGAATGACATTGCTGCTGGCGACCGGGCCCTGATGCGCACCGCCGAGCCGGGCGGCCAGCGACACGCGCCAATGTTCGTCGCAAGCCCATTCTTGATCGCTCGCGATCACGCGATCGCCGATGACGACTTCGCCCGCTTTCAGCAGGGGCGAAAGGCCGCCGCCCAGGCCGATGGACATCACGCCCCTGATGTCGCCATGCAGAGCATCGAGCTTTTCCGTCAGCGATCTGGCGTCGCCGCCGCCCGCCACCGCCACCACACCATCGCCACCGGCGATCTCCGCTTCGCGCTTCAACCCGGTGACGGCGAGAACGGTCACGGGGCAGCGCTCCTCACAGGCCCACCTCGACGCGGCGGGAATTACCCGTCTTGAGGTTGCGGTAGCGCGCCAGCGCCCAGAGCGGGAAGAATTTCGGATAGCCGTGATAATTGAGGTAAAATACGCGCGGGAAGCCGCCGCCGGTGTAATGCGGCTGGGACCACAGGCCGTCCGCTTCTTGCGTGCGCTTGAGATGAGAAATGCCCCGCGCCACCGCCGGATGATCGACCTGGCCCGCCGCCATCAACCCCAGAAGCGCCCAGGCTGTTTGTGAAGCGGTCGATGGCGCAGGTTCATAGCCTTTATAATCCAGCTTGTAGCTGTCGCAATTCTCGCCCCAGCCGCCGTCGGGATTCTGGATCGCGACCAGCCATTCCGCCGCGCGGCGCATGGTGCCGTCGTCGGGGCCAAGTCCCGCCGCGTTGAGGCCCGCGAGTGCCGACCAGGTGCCGTAGATATAATTCACCCCCCAGCGGCCGAACCAGGAGCCGTCCGCCAGCTGGGTCTTGCGCAGATAAGCGACACCCGCCTCCAGCCGCGCCTTGTCGCCGCCCAGTTGCGCGATCATGCCGACGCAGCGGCCCGAGACATCCTCGGTCGGCGGATCGAGCAGAGCGCCGTGATCGGCGAAGGGAATGTTGTTGAGGTAATAGTAGGAATTGTCGGCATCGAAGGCACCCCAGCCGCCGTTGCGGCTCTGCAGGCCATCGACCCATTCGGCGCCGCGCGCGATCGCCTGCTCGTAGGGCGGCGCCACGCCGGCCTTGGCGGCGCGGTCCATCGCCATCACCACCACGGCGGTATCGTCCAGATCGGGATAATGATCGTTGCGATACTGAAACGCCCAGCCGCCCGGCCTCACATCCGGCTTTTCCCCGGCCCAGTCGCCTTTGACATCCAGCACCTGCAGCGGCGCCAGCCATGCCAGTCCGCGCGCGGCGGCGGCAAGCGCCTTTTCGTCCCTGGTCTCCAGGAGCGCGTGCGCAACCAAGGCGGTGTCCCACACCGGCGAGACGCAGGGCTGGCAATAGGCTTCTTCGTTCTTGACTACCAACAGCTTCTCGACCGAAAGCCGGGCGATGGCGCGGTTGGGATGGTCCGGTGCATAACCCAGCACATCGTACATCATCACGCTGTTGGCCATGGCGGGGTAGATCGCACCCAGCCCGTCTTCGCCGTTCAACCGTTCGGTGGTCCAGGTCCGGCATTTTTCGATGGCACGCGCACGCAAGCCCTTCGGCCAGAAAGGCTCGAACCGCTTCAGGCCCCAATCCAATGCCGCGAAAAACGCCGACCAGCCTGCGCTCTGATGCGGCGCGCGCGGGCTTGCCGCGGGCACGCCGGGCACGAACAATTCGGGCACATGCACGCCGCGCGGATTGCGCGCGACCGGCCGCTTCGCCGCCAGCACCAGCAGGGGCACGATCACCGTGCGGGCCCAATAGCTCATCTTCGACAGGTGAATGGGGAACCAGCGCGGCAAAAGGATCAGCTCCACCGGGACGGTGGGCACGTTGGCCCAGCCGGTCTCTCCGTAAAGCGCCAAGAGAATGCGCGTGAAGACGTTGGCCTTGATTGCGCCGCCCCGCGCATGGATCGCTTCGCGCGCCCGGACCATATGCGGCGCGTCTATATCGTCGCCGATCATCTTGAGCGCGAAATAGGCTTTCACCGTCGCGGAAATGTCGAAAGCGCCGTCATGATAGAGCGGCCAGCCGCCATGCGCGCCCTGGATGCGGCGCAGATAGACCCCGATCTTGCGTTCCAACTCCAGATTGGGCGTCTCGGCCAGGTAATGAACCAGGAGCACGTACTCGGCTGGTATGGTGGCATCGGCTTCCAGCTCATAGACCCAGTGGCCATCCGGCCGCTGCTCGCCCAGGACGGCGTCGGTGGCGGCCCGGATCGCGCCTTCCACTTCCGCGAAATCGTTGGGAGACAACTGGTTCATCGCGCGACTATAGAGCGGGGCGGCGCAGCGCCAAAGCCGCGGCGGCTTCGCCCGAACGCACGGCACCTTCCAGCGTGGCGGGAAGCCCGGTATCGGTCCAATCTCCGGCCAGAACCAGATTGCGCCACGCCGTTTTCGCGGGAGGCCGCTTCAAATCCTGCTCCGGCGTGGCGGCAAAGGTCGCCCGCTTTTCCTTGACGATCTGCCAAGGGGGCAAGTCTGCGGAAATCCGCAAGGCGGCGCAGACGTCGCGCCAGAGCAGGCGCGCCAACTCCTCCCGATCCTTGTCCACGATCGCGTCGGCGCCGGAAACGGTGACAGAGATGCGGTCATGGAAGGTGAAAACCCATTCCACCGTCCCGCCGATCACGCCCAGAATGGGCGGCGCGCCCTTGGGCGCGGGACAATGGAAATGTCCGTTGACGATGGCGCAAAATTCGGTGGGAACCGTCAGATCCGGCAGCAAGTCCTTCGCCACCCAGGGCGGCACCGCCAGCACCACCATGTCGGATGCATTCAAAGGCACCGTGGCATCGGAAAATTCCAGGGCCAGCACCTTGCCGCGATCGACCACCAGATTGCGAAGGCGCTTGCCCATTTCAACCTTGGCGCCCTTCGCCTGCAGGAATGTCAGGGCCGGATCGATGAACGCCGCCGCCAGGGTCGGCATGGCGATGCGGGGCCTGCAGGCGCGGCCGCCGCGCGCGAAGGTCTCCCGAATCAATTGCCCCGCCAACTGCGCCGAACCGCTTTCCGGCGCGGTGTTCAGGGCGGCGAGCAGAAAGGGCCGCATCAGGCGGTCCCACAGCGCGCCCTTGACCGGCACCGTTTCCCCGACGGTCGCGCGGCGCCCCGCGAACATCAGCGGCGCATAGGCGAGGTAATCGCGCGGCCCGGTGTCCGGCACGCGCCGCGCGCGCGAAGCGACCCACCAGGGCAGCGGCCCGCCATTCAGCCTCAGGACCCAGCGTTGGCCGGAGGCGAGGTCGGCAAAGGGAAAGACCGCCCGGCGCGGGCCGATAAGCGCGCCGCGCGCCCCGATGCGCTCCAGATAGCGAATGACGGCGCCATTCCCCGAAAGAAGCAGGTGGTTGCCGTTGTCGATCACCTGATCCAGCACCGGATCGTAATAGGACCGGCAGCGCCCGCCCGCCTGGCCCGCCGCCTCGTACAAGGTCACAGCCATCCCGCGCGCGGCCAGCGCCGTGGCCGCGGCGAGGCCCGAAATACCCGCCCCGATCACAAAGACGCGCCGGCTGTCGCTCGGCTTGGCGATGTCGGTTCCCGCTGCCATGCGCTAGCCGAAACCCGCGCGCAGCAGAAGGGATAAAAGCTTGCCGCGCGACAAGGATACCCGGCGCCGGGGCGGCGCGAAGCCCGCCGCTTCCGTCGCCTTCAGGATCTCGCCATAGACCGCGCCCATCAGGCGTGGCGTGGCGATCCGTCCCTTGGGTTTTTTGGCGAGAATGGCCGCGGCCTTGTCGTAATGGACGCGCGCCATCGCCGCGACCTTGCGGCAGACATCCTCGACGCGCGGATCGCAGACCACCATCTTGGGGTCGAGCGACTTGAATCCCGCCTCGAGAAGATATTCCCGCGGCAGATAGAGGCGGCCGATGCCGGCATCTTCGTCGATGTCGCGCAGAATATTGGTGAGCTGCAGCGCGCGGCCCAGATAGTGCGCCAGTTCGAATCCCGGTCCTTCATCCATGCCGAAGACCTTGATCGACAATCGGCCGACCGCGCTCGCTACCCGCTCGCAATAAAGATCGAGCGTCGGCAGATCGGGCGCGACGATATCCTCCGCGACATCCATCTCCATCCCGTCCAGGATGGTGAAGAAATCGTCCTTGCGCAGCCCGAACTGGGTCACAGCCGCCGCCAGGAACGCCACCCGCGCAGGCGTCTGGCCCGCGTAAAGCGATTCCAGATCGGCCCGCCAAGCCTCGAGCTTGTCATGCCGTTCCGGCCGCGTCCCCAACCCGTCATCGGCGATGTCGTCCACCTTGCGGCAAAAGCCATAGATCGCGAACATGGCGTCGCGCTCGCGCTTGGGCATCAGCCGCATGGCGAGATAGAAGGAGCTGCCCGACGCTTTTTTCCGGGCGGCGGCAACCTGGGAAGGCGGCAAATTCTCTTGCATGCTCATCGGCGTCGCATCATGCGGGATAGCGCGAAACCCGGCAGCCGCTTGAGAAAGAGCGCGGCGATGTCCGTCTTGGAATGGTGCACATTTTCCGAGAGGGGATCGCGGCGGATCAAAAGAGCGTTCAGGTCTTCGGCCAGGGTTTGAATGAGATCGACCTCCAAGGCAAGCCTGCCGTCGCGAATCTGGCCGGCGAAGGGCCTGGATTGCGCCAGAAACAGGCCGTTGCGTTCGGCAAGGCCGGCAATGACTTTCCGCAGGGCGGGCGCAGCGGTGGGTTCGGCCAGGGCGGAAACATCGAGACCATGGCTCGCCAAGGCTTCTTCAGGAATATAGACGCGATCGAGGTTGCGGTAATCCTTGGCGCAATCCTGCAAATGATTGATGATCTGCAACGCGGCACAGAGCGCATCATTGGCCGGCCAGGTGCCCTGGCTCTCGCCATGCACGTCCAGCACGAAGCGGCCCACCGGCATGGCGGAGTAGCGGCAGTAATCGATCAGCTCGTCCCAATTGCGATAGCGCGACTTGGTGACGTCGCGGCGGAAGGCTTCCAGAAGATCGAGCGCATGCCGGTCGGTCAGCCCGTGCGCCTTCTGGACTTCGCGCAAGGCGACGGCCTGTGGCGACGCCTGGCTTTCGCCTACCAGGCTGGCGCGCATCTCTTCCAGAAGTTTCAACTTCTCGCTTTGCGGCGCGGTCGCATTGTCGGCGATATCGTCGGCGAAGCGCGCGAAGCGGTAGAAGGCCAGCACCGGCGGACGGTGGCGCGGCGCGATCAAAAAGGACGCGACGGGAAAATTCTCGTCGTGATGGTCCTTGCCGGATTGAAGCGCCTCAGCCTCGCTCATGCCTTGATCCTGTCCGGCGCCGCCGGCGCCTGGGCCCGGCCCTTCCACATCCCGCCCTTGCCTGCCCAATGCTGAAGGGCGGAATCAAGCGTAAAGGCGGCATAGAATGTCCCGATCAGGGGCAGGACAAGCCCCCATAGGGGCGAGCGGCGATAGAAGCGCAGAATGGGCTGAAACATCAGCGCCATGATCGTCCAGGCGAGATAGGCGGCGAGCTGGACATAATACATCGCGAACAAGGCCCCCAGCACGGGCGCGATATAAACGATGAAGAGGCCCGCCAGGGTGCCGAGCAGCAGGAGCGGCGAATAGCCGAGCTGGGCATAGGCGGAGCGCGCCACCATCCTGCGGATATCCGACAGTTTCTCGTAAGGCCGAAGGCTCACCGCCCGGTCGGTCAGCCCCAGCCAGATCGCGCCCTGCTTTTTCATCACCCGCGCCAGGGCGCAATCGTCGATGATGTTGTGTCGGATCGCATCCACGCCGCCCGCCGCTTCCAGCGCGCCGCGGCGCGCCAGCATGCAGCCGCCTGCCGCCGCCGCCACATGGCTTTTGGGATCGTTGACCGCGCCGAACGGATACAGCATGTCGAAAAAGAAAACGAAGGCGGGAATAAGAAAATGCTCCGCGGGGGTCTTGCAGGAAAGCCGCGCCATCAGGGAAACCAGGACCCGCCCTTCGCTTTCGGCCCGCGCCACCAACCGGCGCAGATTGACCGGTGCGTGCGCGATGTCCGCATCCGTGAACCAGAGAAAGTCCGGCGCCGCCGGCTGGGCTTTTTCGACGCCCTGGCGCATCGCCCACAATTTGCCGGTCCAGCCCGGCGGGCGCGCCTCTCCGCTCACCACCGCCAGGCGCGGATCGTTCAAGGCGCGGGCCAGATCGCCGGTGCCGTCATCGGACTGGTCGTCCACCAGGACGATCCGGAATTCGCCGGGATAATCCTGGGCGAGCAGAGTGGAAAGGCTTTGCTGAATGACGTCGGCTTCATTGCGCGCCGGCACCACCGCCACAACCGATGGCCATACGGACGGTTCGGCAAGCGGGGCGGTATCGCGCTCGCGCAACAGCCAGAAACCGCGCCGCGCCACCAGCAAAGCGAGCCAGATCGCCAGCGGCAGAAAACCGAACACCATCGCCGCGATCATCGGATATAGCCTCGCGTGGCAAACCAGGCATGAGCGTCTTTCAGGCCGTCGCGATAGGCGCGCGCGGCATAGCCCAGCTCGCGGCGGGCCTTTTCGGACGAGAAATACATCCGGTAGCGCGACATGCGCAGGGCATCGGCGGTGAGGAAAGGCTCCTTGCCCGTGATCCGCGCCACCGCTTCGGCGGCGAAGGCAAGCGGAAACAAGGGCCCGCGCGGCAGGTTGATGGCGGGCGGGCGGCGGCCCGCAAGCTGGGCGATATCCGCCAGCATCTGCGCCAGGGTCACATCCTCGCCGCCCAGGATATAGTTCTCGCCGATCCGGCCCTTTTCCAGGGCCAG
>JAFKFF010000300.1 GCA_017307315.1 Alphaproteobacteria bacterium | reverse complement strand
CCAGGCCATCATCAAGATCTGGCCGGTAACGGCCGACTGGGCGATGGCCGGCACCAGCCCCCGTTCGTCGAAACGGACGGCATTGAGGAAGGCGGTCTCTGTGAGAGTATCGGTCACGTGGCATCCTTCAGGCGGGCGAAGCCGCGATCCAGGTCGGCAATCAGGTCCCCCGGATCTTCCAGCCCGGCATGGATGCGGATGAGCGGTCCTTTGGCCCGGAAGGGGGCGGCGGTGCGCTGGATATGGCTGGGAAGGATCAGGCTTTCAAACCCGCCCCAGGAATAGCCGATGCCGAAATGGTGCATTCCTTCCACAAAGGCCGCGACCGCGGCCTCCGGAACCGGCACCAGTTCGAACCCGAAAAGGCCGCAGGCGCCTTTGAAATCGCGTTTCCACAAGGCATGTCCGGGATCGCCGGGCAGGGCGGGGTACAGAATCCGCACCACCTCCGGCCGGCCCCGCAGCCATTGCGTCAAGGCCAGCGCGGTCTCCTGATGGCGCTTCAGCCTGACCGCCAGGGTGCGCAGGCCGCGAAGCGCCAGGAAACAATCATCGCCGCTGGCGGCAAGACCCATATTGCCGTGGGTCTCTCTCAGACGCGCGGCATGGCTTTGGTTGGCGCTGACATAGCCGATGTTCACGTCGGCATGACCGCCCAGATATTTGGTGCCGGCCTGGATCGACAGATCGACGCCATGGCCATGGGCGTCGAACAGAAGCGGCGTCGCCCAGGTATTGTCCATCAGAACCGAGGCGCCGTGTACGTGGGCAGCCTTGGCGATGGCGGGAATGTCCTGAATTTCGAAGGTGAGCGAGCCGGGACTTTCGCGAAACACCGCCCGCGTGTTGGGACGCAACAGCGGGCCGATCTCGGCATCCGGCGCGAAGTAGCTGGTTTCCACCCCCAGGCGCTTCAAGGTCGTGTCGCAGAAGAGGCGGGTGGGGCCATAGACGCTGTCGGTCACCAGCAGATGATCGCCGCTCGCGACCATCGAAAGGATCGCGGTCGTGCAGGCGTTCAATCCCGAGGGCACCAGCACGACCTCGGCGCCGCCTTCCAGTTCGCGGATGGCGTCCTCCAGGCTCTTGGAGGTGGGCGTGCCGCGCCTGCCATAGCTGTAAGGTTGCCCGCCAGGCTTCATGCTGGCGAGATCGGGGAAGAGAATGGTGGAGGCGCGATAGACCGGCGTGTTGACCGCGCCGAAATGCGCGCCGCTCATGCGGCCTGCCGCCGTGACGGTGGTTTCCGGCCTGTCATGCTTGTCAGTCACGGCCTTTTTCCTCGAGCAGGGGGCGGAGCGGGCGATCGACGGCATGGATGATGAGGCCTGCCACCGCCGCGATCGCGGCAATCATCATGAAGAAGAGCGCTTTGTCCATCCGACTCCAATAGCTTGCAAGCCAGCCTTGCAGAAAACCGCCACCCAGAAAATTGGGCAGGAAGTTCACCGCCATCATCAGCGAAGCGATGCGCAGCGGCGCGACCTTGGAGAAGAGCGACATGCTGATGGGGTAGAGATAGATTTCGCCCACCGTCATCACCGTGAAATAGAGCGCCAGCCACAGCCAGCTGGATTTTCCGGTGCCCGCCTGCCAGGCGGCGAAAGCCATGACGAGATTGGCCGCCATCATCAGATAGCAGCCATAAGCCATCTTTTGCCCGCTGCCCGGCCCTGCGGCGCCCTTCTGGTCCCAATAGGCCAGGATGAAGGGCGTGCCGAAAAAGATCACGGCGGGGTTGAAGGATTGGAACCAGGTCCAGGGAATGGTCCAGCCGAAAATCATGCGGTCGGTATTGTCCATCGACCACAGCGCCATCGTGTTGCCCTGCTGTTCGTTGCAGGCCCAATAAAGGGTCAGCGGTATGACCATAAGGAGCAGCGCCGCGACCGACTTCCACTCCGAGCGGGTCAGGGGCTTGGCCGGGATTCCCGCTTGCTTCGCCCGTGGCGGTTCCGGCGGCAAATGCCGCCAGCCCCACAAATAAACCATCAGTGCCAGCAGCATGCCGACGCCGGCGGCGCCAAAACCGAAAGGCCAGCCCACCGTCTCGCCCAAGGTTCCGCAGATGAAGGGCGCCAGGAAAGCGCCGACATTGATGCCGACATAGAAGATCGAATAACCGGTATCGCGGCGTGGGTCGCCCGCGCCATAGAGCATGCCGACCTGGGTGGAGGTGTTGGTCTTGAAGAACCCGCCGCCGACGATCAGGAGCGCGAGCGCCGGGAAGAGAAGATTCTCGAACGCCATCATGAAATGGCCGAACGCCATCATCACGATGCCGCTGAGCGCGACATACCGCTGGCCGAGATAACGGTCGGCGATCCAGCCGCCCAGGATCGGCGTGGCATAGATCAGGCCGGTGTAAGTGCCGTAGATGAAGGCTGAGAGCGGCTGCACGTCCAGGGGGCCCGCCAGCATCTCGTAGAAGGCCTTGATCTGGGGATAAAGCCACACGCCTTCGACATGGCCGGGCAGCAGCAGATACTTGACCAGATAGCCGACAAGAAGCGCGCGCATCCCGTAATAGGAAAAGCGCTCCCACATTTCCGTGCCGAAGAGATAATAGAGGCCGCTGGGTTGGCCCAGAAAGGCGCGTGCGGCTTTCACGCGCGGCGCGCCCGGCGGGTGAGCCAGCTGTAAAGAAGAGCGATCAGGCCGGCAAAGCCCAGCACGCCCGTGATCTCCGCCGGAAAGCCGGAGCCGACCACTGCCAAAGGCGCGTCCTTGTTGAAGCCCACGATCAGGCCGGCATTGAGCACGCCGAACAAGCTTTCGCCCACGATCGGTAAATTCCCAGGCCCACTGCCAGAGGTGGAATGCGCAGCAGTTTGGCCATGCGCAGAATCTCGTCCAGAAGCACGATGCCGACGCCCACGGCAGCGCCGATCTCGATCATGTTCCAGTTCAGCTTGCCGCCGACCACGCCTTGCGCGAGCGCCGCCATCAGATTGGCTTGCGGCGCCGCCAGAGGCTGGGACGTAACGGTATGAAGATTGGGAGCGCCGGCAAAGCCGTAAGCCTGGGCCAGAAGATTGAGCACGACCGGCACGGTGACGGTCGCGGCCATGACGCCGGCGAGTAAGGCCACCTGCTGGCGCCAGGGCGTCGCCGCCACCAGCTGACCGGTTTTCAAATCCTGGAGATTGTTGTTGGAACTGCAGGCCACCGCGAACAGGATGGCGGTGATGAACAGCGCGATGGCGACCAGGGCTTTGGCGCTGTCGGTGCCGAACAGGACTGCCAGGCCGAGGGCCGTGCCGACCACCGCCAGGATGCCGACGCCCGAGATGGGACTGTTGGAAGATCCGATCAGACCGGCCATGTAGCCGCAGATGGCGGAGACAAAGAAGCCGCCGGCGAGGATCACCGGGATCGAAAAGATCGCGATCAGAACCGCGGAATCCGCAAGACCGGCTTCGGTGCTGAAACGCCAGACCAGCCAGGTCGTGACCGCTGTCGAAACCACACCGATGGCGAGGATGATTGGAAAGGACATGTCGCGGTCCGTCCGCTCGGCGAGATTGCGCGCCCCGCCGCGCGCCCGGGTCATGGCCTTCAGCCCGGCCACGATAGGCCCCATGGTTCGCAGCAAAGACCAGATGGCCGCCACCGCCATCGCGCCCGCTCCCATGAACCGCACATCGTTGCGCCAGATGCCGCCGACAAAGTCCGCCAACGTGCCCTGCATGGGTGTCATCGCCGCGATGAACGGCACGGCGCCGCCCCAGGCGATCAGGATGCCGACCAGCATGGCGACACCCACCGATATTCCCACCAGGTGGCCGGCGCCCACCAGCGCGAGCGAGAAGGAGAAGCTGTATCCCGTCGCCGCCGTCGCGCCGACGTTGAAAAAGCCCCGCGCGCCATCGGCGGTAAGCCGCATCGCAGTGGCGATCGCAAGCCCGGCGGACGCCAGCGCGCCATAGATCACCGCCAGCAAGCCTTCGCGCGCCGCGGGATTTTCCGCGCGCATGTCGGCGCCTACTTTGAGCACTTCCGCCGCCGCGACGCCTTCGGGATAGGGCAAGTCGGATTGCGTCACCAGGGCCCGGCGTAAGGGGATGGTGAAAAGAACGCCCAGCACGCCCCC
The DNA here is from genome assembly GCA_017307315.1 of Alphaproteobacteria bacterium. GTDB lineage: Bacteria > Pseudomonadota > Alphaproteobacteria > Micropepsales > Micropepsaceae > Rhizomicrobium. Next base: position 10,816 of record JAFKFF010000300.1, on the reverse strand, counting down.
CGCGGCGCAAATCAGAAACGAGGTCCAGAAGGGAAAATCGACCCACCAGCCGATGATCACAAGGCTGGGCAGGATGAAGATGACCGACGCCAACGCACCTGCCGCCGAACAGACGGTCTGGACGATGTTGTTCTCCCGGATGTTGGAGCCGGAGAAAAGGCCCAGAAAGGCCATCGAGATCACGGCGGCGGGAATCGAGGTGGCGATGGTGAGGCCGACCTTCAGTCCCAGATACATGTTGGCGGCGGTGAACAGGAAGGTGAGCGACATGCCCAGCGCGACGCCGCGCCAGGTCAGCTCCTTGCCGTTTGCGGAATCCATGGCCCACCCCGGAATTGCCCGCGCGACTTTGCCTTCAATCTCCCGTCAGGGCAATTCCACGAACCGCTCTTCCCGCGAATAGGGGCGAAAGCCCAGGCGCTGATAGAGAGGCAGGGCGCGGGGATGATCCAAGGTGCAGGTGTTGACCAGAAGCTTGGAGATGGGTTGGGCCCAGGCGCTCATGCAGGCCTGATAGAGGAAGAAATAGCCCAGCCTTTTTCCCGTTGCTTCGGGGGTGAGACCGAAATAGGCGATGTTGGCGGTGCCGTCGCCCCTGAAATCCAGCTCCGCCATGCCGGCGTCGCCGATCTTCTTGCGGTCGACCCAGAAATACTTGCCGCCCACCGTATCGTAGAGATAGCGGTAGAAATGCACCGGCGGATGCTCGCTGCGCAGGAAGGCGATCTTGCCGCGCGGAATGGGCGGCGGCAGGGCGGTGGGCTTGGCCATCATCTCCAGAAAGGTGACGGTCATGGGGATGCGGCGAGGAGAGGCGCTTGCCATCAGGCGGGGCCTGTCGCCACCGGAGCCTCGTCGCGGCCGCCCCATTCGGCCCAGGAGCCATCATAGACCGAAACCTGGCGGCCGCCCAGTTTTTCCAGCGCCAGCATCAGGATCGCGGCGGTGACGCCGGAGCCACAACTGGCGATCACCGGCGCGCGAAGATCGATGCCCTTTTCCGCGAACAATTTCTGTAGCGCGGCGTTGCCCTTCAATTTGCCCTCGGCGGTCAGCACCGCGCGATAGGGAATATTGGCGGCGCCGGGCATGTGCCCGGACTTGAGGCCTGGGCGCGGTTCGGCTTCGCTGCCCTCGAAGCGGGGCGCGCTGCGCGCGTCCAGAATCTGAGTGTTGCCGAGCGCGGTTTTCACGCCGTCGAAATCGCGCACCAGGGCACGCTGAGGCCTGGCGGTGAAGTGCGCGGCGGCCGGCTGCGCCGGTCCGGTTTCGATTTTCCCGCCGGCCGCTTTCCAGGCGGGAAGTCCGCCATCCAGCACCGCGACCTGGTCGTGCCCCATCGCCTTGAGCGCGAACCAGACCCGTGGCGCCGAGAAAATCCCGGCACCGTCATAGACCACGACCATGTCCTCATCGCCGATGCCGAGCGCGCCGGCGTCGCGGGCGAACTGCCCAGGCGGCGGCAGCATGTGGGGAAGGCTCGTGGCGCGATCCGACAGCGCATCCAGATCGTAGAACACCGCGCCCGGAATATGCCCGGCTTCGAATTCCGCTCTCGCGTCGCGCTTGTCCGCGGGCATGTACCAGGAGGCATCCACCACCCGCGTTGCGCCCAGATTCTGCATCAGCCATTCGGCGGAGACGATATCGCGCGTCATTGATAGGGAACCGTTATCGTGTCTTGGGTCTGCGTCAGCCACTGTGGCGCCGGCAGTCCCTTTCCTTCGAGGAATTCCGGGTTGAACAATTTGCTCTGGTAGCGGTTGCCGTAATCGCACAACATGGTGACGATCGTATGCCCCGGGCCCATGTCGCGGGCCATGCGGATGGCGCCCGCGACATTGATCCCGGACGAGCCGCCCAGGCAAAGACCTTCATGCGCCAAAAGATCGAAGATTAGCGGCAACGCCTCGGCGTCGGCGATCTGATAGGCATCGTCGATGGGCGCGCCGTCCAGATTGGCGGTGACGCGGCCCTGGCCGATGCCTTCCGTGATGGAGGAGCCCTGCGACTCCAGCTTGCCCGTCTTGATCCAGGAATAAATCGCGGCCCCCATCGGATCGGCGGCGGCGATTTTCACATTCGGACTGTGTTCTTTCAAGGCGATGGCGGTGCCCGCCAGCGTGCCGCCGCTTCCCACCGCGCAAGTGAAGCCGTCGATCCGCCCGCCGGTCTGGCGCCAGATTTCCGGCCCCGTGGTCTCGATATGGGCCTGGCGGTTGGCGATATTGTCGAACTGGTTGGCCCAGATCGCGCCGTTCTTTTCGGTCCGGGCCATTTCCTCCGCCAGGCGGCCCGACAGGCGGATATAGTTGTTGGGGTCGCGATAAGGCTTGGCCGGGACTTCGATCAGCCGCGCACCCATCAGGCGCAGCGCATCCTTTTTTTCCTGGCTCTGGGTGTCGGGAATCACGATCACGGTCCTGAAGCCCAGCGCGTTGGCCACCAGGGCAAGGCCGATGCCGGTGTTGCCGGCGGTGCCTTCGACGATGGTGCCACCCGGGCGGAGCGTGCCCTTGGCCACCGCATCGCGGATGATGTAGAGCGCGGCGCGGTCCTTGACCGACTGTCCCGGATTGAGGAATTCCGCCTTGCCGAATATTTCACAGCCCGTCACTTCGGACGCCCGTTTGAGGCGAATAAGCGGCGTGTTGCCGATCGCGGCGATGACGTCCGGAAAGATCATACGAGGAACCTAAGGGCCCGTTTCAGGAGCTTCAACCCTTTGGGAAGGGAAAGCCTGCGGTGCGGCAGGTTACTTTTTGCCAAGCCGGGCGCATTCGCCGTGGCGGAAGCAATCGGCGACATGATCGTTCACCATGCCGACCGCCTGGGCGAAGGCATAGGAAATCACCGGTCCGCAAAAATTGAAGCCGCGCCGCTTCAGGTCGCGCGAGAGGGCTTCGCTCATTTCGCTCTGGGCGGGGATCTGGTTCCTGTCCTTGAAGCGATTGTCTTGCGGCTTGCCGCCGACATGCTTCCAGATGAAGTCGCGAAAGCCGCCCGGTTCCTCCTCGATCTCGAGCCAGAGCCGCGCACCCTTGATGGAGGCCTCGATCTTGGCGCGGCTACGGATGATACCGTCATTCTTCAAAAGCCGGTCGATGTCGCGTGCGCCATAGCGGGCGATGCGGTGGGGATCGAAGCCGTGAAAGGCTTTCCGGAAATTCTCCCGCTTGCGCAGAATGGTGATCCAGCTCAGCCCCGCCTGGAAACCGTCCAGCACCAGCTTTTCGTAAAGCGCGCGGCTGTCATATTCGGGCACGCCCCATTCGGTATCGTGATAAGCGACATAGAGAGGGTCGCTCCCCGGCCAGGCGCAGCGTGTTTTTTCCTTCATGCGCGCAGCCATGCGGGTTTGGCGAGGGTGACCGGCCTGCCATCCGCCAGGAGGGGCGTAGGCGCTTCTTCCAGGCGGTCGAGGCGCGTCAAGGCAAACCCGCGCGTGCCATAGCTGGAAAGGATCTCACCGACTTCGGTTCCATTGCCAAGGACAGGCGTGCCCGCCGGGGGCAGAGCGGTATCGGCGTCCGCCATGAGAATACGCTTGCGGGCCGTGCCGCGATGCTTCATGCGCGCCGTCAATTCCTGGCCGACATAGCAACCCTTGTCGAACGCCACGCCGTGCAATTCCTCCAAGCCCGCGTCCAGCGCGAAGATTTTCTCGCTGCCGAAATCGGCGCTTTCGGGAACGCCCAGCGCAAGCCGCTCGGCGTGATAGACCGCAGGCCCTTGCAGGAAATCGGGCATCTCAGCGACGGCGCCGATGCTGCGCAGACCCAGCACGGCGAGCCTTGGGTCCGGAAAGGAGACCGCCCGTTCGGCAGGCCGCCCGCTCAGGCCCGCGAAAACGCCGAGTTGCGGACGAAGGGCGATCCCCACCGGCGCCCGAAGGCGATACATTGTAAGCCGCTTGAGAAGCGCCTCGGCGCGATCGGCGGCGCAGTCCAGCAGAAGGGCGCCATCGCCTTCCGCGATCAGGAAATCGAACAGGATCTTGCCTTGCGGGGTCAGCAGGGCAGCGTAAAGGCCCGTTTCGGGCGCGAGCCTTGTCAAATCATTGGTGACGAGGCCCTGAAGGAAATTCCGGGCCTCGCCACCTTCCAGGGCGATGACGGCGCGATCGGTGAGGTGGACGGGTTCCATGGCCCTGGGAAGTAACCCTCCCGGTCAAGGTTGCCAAGGTGGCGGGGAGGGGCTACCCAAGCCGGGCATGACTGAAACTTTCGATTTGTTGATCCGGAACGGGACCGTTGCCATGCCGGGGGGCATTGTCCCCGCCGATATCGGGGTTATCGCCGGACGAATCGCCGCCATCGGCCATTTCCCCGAAGCGAAGGCGGCGGAGATTTTCGAGGCAGAGGGCCTGCACGTATTGCCCGGCGCCATCGACAGCCAGGTGCATTTCCGCGAGCCGGGCAACGCGCATAAGGAAGATCTGGAGACCGGCAGCAGCGCCGCGATCCTGGGCGCCGTCACCGGCGCCTTCGAGATGCCCAACACCGCCCCACCCACCACCACCCGTGCCGCCATCGAGGACAAGCTGGCCCGCGCCAAGGGCCGGATGCATTGCGATTACGCCTTCTATGTCGGCGCCACCCCGGCCAATGTCGGGGCTCTGGCGGAACTGGAGCGGCTGCCGGGGGTCTGCGGCGTGAAGGCCTTCCTCGGGTCTTCGACCGGTTCGCTGCTGCTCAACAATCCCGACGACATTCTAGCCGCGCTGAAAGCGGGCAATCGCCGCATGGCGGTCCATTCCGAGGACGAGGATCGCCTGATCGCGCGAAAAGGCTTTGCTGAACGCGGCAAGCCTGCGACCCATCCGGTCTGGCGCGACGCGGAGGCGGCGCGCGCCTCCACCGAGCGGGTGTTGCGGCTGGCCAAGGAAGCGGGACGCCGGCTGCATGTGCTGCATGTGACGACGGGCGACGAGATTCCGCTTCTGGCGGATGCCAAGGATTTCGCCACCGCCGAGACCACACCCCAGCATCTCACGCTCAGCGCGCCGGAATGCTACGAGCGGCTCGGCGCCTATGCCCAGATGAACCCGCCCATCCGTGAGGAAAGTCATCGCCAGGCCTTGTGGAAGGCGGTGCGCGAAGGCGTCATCGACGTGATCGGTTCCGATCACGCGCCGCATACCCGCGAAGAAAAGGACAAGACCTATCCCGACACGCCGTCTGGCATGCCCGGCGTGCAGACCCTCGTCACCTTGCTGCTCGACCATGTCAACAAGGGCGCGATGAGCCTGGAGCGGTTCGTCGATCTGACCGCGCACGGACCGCAGCGCATCTTCGGCATCGCCGGCAAGGGCCGTATCGCGCGCGGCTATGACGCCGATTTCACCATCGTGGACATGGATCTCACGCGCGCGATCGAGAACAAATGGATCGCGTCGCGCTGCGGCTGGACGCCGTTCGACGGCATGAAGACCAAAGGCTGGGCGGTGGCCGCGATGCTGGGCGGGCGTTTCGTCATGCGCGATTTCGCGCTGACCGGGAACGCGACCGGCAAGCCGTTACGCTTTGTCGAAGCTCTTGCATCGCCCCAGCAAGCCCGGCCTTGACGGTTTGCGGCAAATTTCCTTCGCTTTGTTTTTCTGCCAAGGACGCTGATGGATTACATCATTCTCATAATCGCAGGCGTCATCATGGGACTGATCGCAGCGGTGCCGATCGGCCCGGTCAATCTGATCTGCATCCGCCGCACTTTCGCTTTCGGTCCCGTGAACGGTTTCGTTTCGGGCCTGGGGGCCGCGCTCGGCGACGGCGTGTTCGCCATCATCACTTTCTTCGGACTTACCTGGATCGCGCAGCTGATCCAGAGTTATGATTCGATCATCGAGTTGGTGGGCGGCGCCTTGCTGCTCTGGTTCGGCGCCCACACGGTGATCTCGCCGGTGGTGGGCAAGGTCGAGGATGGCGACAAGAGCGAGAAGGCCGCTTCGACATTGGCGCGCGCGATGGTGTCTTCCTTCGTCCTGACCATCACCAATCCGGCCACCTTGCTCGCCTTCGCCTCCATGTTCGCCAGCTTTCGCGCGCTGGTCGGGGGGACCAGTTCCTATGTCGATGCCGGCTTCGTGGTCGCGGGCGTGGTGGGCGGCTCAGCCGGCTGGTGGCTGTGCCTGACCAGCGTGATCGGGATTTTCCATGCCCGCATCACCGACGGGACGGTGCGGATCATCAACCGGGGCTCGGGCGTCCTGGTGGCCCTTTTCGGCCTGGCCGTCCTGGTTCATGTGATGGCCAAGCTTTTGGGCTGACGTACGGAAAAATGCCGGAATTTCCTGCGACTTGCGGGAATGACCCTGTTCGGAGCGGGGCCGGGCGCGCTAAATTCCCTAGCGGTGAACGGGAGACGAGCATGAGATTTTCTGCGGCATTCCTGGCGGCGGCGATTTGGGCCTGGCCCCTGGGCGCGCTTGCCGCCGGCCCCACCGCCGCGCCCACCGCCGATCCGGCCCTCAGCGCCGAGGCCAATGCGGCCTATCTCGCCGCCAATGCCAAGAAAAAAGGCGTCATCGTCAAGCCCGACGGCCTGCAGATTCGCATCGTGCAGAGTGGCTTCGGCAAGCGGCCCACCGCCACCGACACGGTCGAGGTTTTCTACACCGGCAGCCTGATCAACGGCCGGGTGTTCGACGGCACCTCGCCGGGCCTGCCGGCCTCCTTCAAGGTCAATCAGGTCATCCCCGGCTGGACCGAAGCGCTTCAGTTGATGCGCGAAGGCGATCACTGGCAGTTGGTCATCCCGTCCAATCTCGGCTACGGCGCCCGCGGCGCGGGCACCATGATTCCGCCGAACCAGGTTCTGGTGTTCGACATGTCGTTGGTGTCCACCACGCCGGCGCCACGGCGCGGCGAGCCGGGCTATGTGCCCGACCCCAACGATCCCGACGACCGGCCGCAATAGGACGAGAAGTCTTGACGCGGATCGGACGAATCTTTCGCCACCACCGGACCGGCGGCCGGCTACGCATCCTGATCGCATTGGTCATGGTGGTCGGCGCCAGCGCGCTGTTCTGGGCCAGCCGCGACTACACCATGGTGGCGCCGGACTGGGACGGGCAGGTCCGCGGCATCGCCTACAATCCCAGCCATCTTTTCCGCGCCAGCGACCAGCTTCACATCACGCCGGAGCGGATCGATCGCGATCTGGCGCAACTATCGAAAGTCACCGGCCATATCCGCACCTATACGGTGGATGGCGGCATGGATAAGGTGCCGGACGTGGCGCGCCGCTACGGCATGACGGTGTCCTTAGGCATCTGGATCAGTCCCGACCTCGCCAAGAATGACGAGCAGATCGCGCTGGGGATCAAGACGGCGCTGGCCAATCGCCGCGTGATCGACCGGGTGATCGTGGGCAACGAGACCCAGTTGATGGGTTACGTCTCCGGCGAGCAGCTCGGCGTCTATCTCGACCGTGTGCGCGCGGCCTTGCCCGCCCGCATCAAGGTGACGACGGCGGAGCCCTGGTCCACCTGGGTGGTGATCCCCGAAGTGGCCCGGCATGTCGACGTCGTGTTCGTGCATCTGCTTCCCTATTGGGAGAATGTCCATATCAGCGGCGCAATGCGGTTCATCGGCAATCACTACGACATCACGCAGCAGACCTTTCCCGACAAGCCCATCATCATCGGCGAGGCCGGCTGGCCGTCGGAAGGCCGCACCCGTGGTTCGGCCCAGGCTTCCATCGCCAACGAAGCCTATTTCGTGCGCACCTTCGTCCAGTACGCCCAGGAAAAGGGTTACGATTACTATCTGATGGAAGCTTTCGACTCGCCCTGGAAGAACACGGGCGAGGGCGCGGTGGGCGCCTATTGGGGCATATTCGACGCCACCGGTCATCCCAAATTCAGCTTCACAGGTCTGTTACGGACGTTCCCGGAATGGCGCGGCTATGCGCTGCTCGCCGCGGTGATGAGCCTTTCCCTGGGCCTTCTGATTTTGGGCCGCATGCCCAGGGTGCGCCAGACCGGATATCTGGTGATGGGGGGATTGATCGCGCTGGTCTCGACCGGCCTTCTCGCCCTGATCGATGCCACGGCGCTGGAATATATCGATCCTACCGACATCGCGGCGATGGTGGCGATGTCGCCCCTGGTGGTGCTGGCCTGTGCCATCATTCTCACCGAAGGGATCGAGCTGGCGGCCTCGCTATGGCGGGTGGAACGGCGCGTCGTGCCGGCGGCTATCCCGGAAAAATGCGCCAAGGTTTCGATCCATCTTCCCACCTACAACGAACCCCCCCAAATGGTGATCGAAAGCATCGAGGCGCTCACCCGGCTCGATTACGACGATTACGAGGTCATCGTGCTGGACAACAACACGCCCGATCCGCAGGTCTGGCAGCCGGTCGAAGCCTATTGCCGGAGCCTGGGGGCACGCTTCCGCTTCTACCATTTCGACAAGGTGTCCGGCTTCAAGGCGGGTGGGCTGAACCGTGCGCTGGCGCTCACCGATCCCGCCGCCACCCATGTGGCGGTGATCGACAGCGACTATCAGGTGCAGCCCTTCTGGCTGCGCCGGGTGATGCCGCTTTTCGCTTCGCCCTCGATCGCGCTGGTGCAGGGGCCGCAGGATTACCGCGATGCCGGAGAAAATCTGTTCAAGGCCATGGCCTATGAGGAATATCGCGGCTTCTTCCATATCGGCATGGTGGAGCGCAACGAGCACAATGCCATCATCCAGCACGGCACCATGACCATCGTCACCAAGGACGCCCTGGAAGAGGTGGGCGGCTGGAGCGAATGGTGCATCACCGAGGATACCGAGCTGGGCCTCAAGCTGTTCGAGGCAGGCTATGAGGCCGCCTACATTCCCCAGACCATGGGGGCAGGGCTGGAGCCGGACACGCTCGAAGCCTTCATGTCCCAGCGCTATCGCTGGGTCTATGGCGCCATGCAGATCATGAAACGCCATGCGCGTGAAATTTTCCTGGGCGGGTCGGGGCTTTCCTGGGAACAGCGCTACCAATTCCTCTCGGGCTGGCTCCCCTGGATCTCGGACGGCTTGGGCATGATCGTCACCTGCACCGCCTTGATCTGGACGGTGCTGATGTGGGCGGCGCCCAGCTATATCGATGTCCCCATGCCCGCACTCTCCGCCGCGGCGATGGCGCTTTTCGCCACCAAGCTGATCAAGACGCTTCTGCTCTATCCGCCCAAGGCGCGTTCGGGCCTTAAGGGTGCGCTGATGGCGTCGGTAGCGGGGCTGTCGCTCACCCATACCGTGGGAAAGGCGATGTGGTCGGGCCTGCTGACGGCGGGCAAGCCTTTCATGCGGACGCCCAAATGCGAGGATCCGGCGCTGTTCAGCCAGGTGCTGCGCGTGATCTGGCAGGAAACGGTGCTTCTGGCGGGGCTGCTGGCGGCCATGATTTCCATGGGCTTCGACCGCGGCTTCGAGGATCCCGCCGTGAGCCTCTGGATGGTGATGCTGGGCGTGCAGAGCCTTCCCTACGCCGCCACCTTCGTCACCGCTTCGATCAGCGCGCTTTCCAACAGGAAGCCGCGCATGCAAGCCGTGGCGCGCGAGGACGTTCTGCCTAAAGCCGCTTGACCGGCGGAACGGTTTTGCCGGGATTGAGAATGTTCCGGGGATCGAAAGCGTGCTTCAGCGCGCGCATCGCGTCCAATTCTTCGGTGGATTTATAGCGGGGCAGAAGATCGCGCTTCATCTGGCCGATGCCATGCTCGGCGCTGATCGAGCCGCCATAGGACCGCACCATGTCGTGGACGACGAGCTGCATCTCGTCCCAGTGCGCCGCGAACGCCTTGTCCTGGCCGGGGGGGGCGCTGAAATTGAAGTGGAGATTGCCGTCCCCCATATGGCCGAAACAGACCGGCCGCGCGCCGGGGAAGCACTCCAGCACCGCGGCGGTGGCTTCGCCGATGAAAGCGGGTATCGCCGCCACCGGCACGGAAATATCGTGCTTGATGGAAACGCCTTCGCGTTTCTCGGCTTCGGAGATGGTTTCGCGCATATGCCAGAATTGGCGAACTTGCGTCTGGTTCTGCGCCAGAACCGCGTCGGCCACCAGATCCGCCGCGGCCGCTTCTTCCAGTGCCGACTGCGCCAACGCGTCCAGGCTGGCGCCGGCGCCGCCCGAAATTTCCATCAGCACATACCAGGGTGAGGGCGCGGCAAGGGGATCGCGGGTGCCCCCGATATTCTTCAGCACCATCTCCAGGGTGGGCCGGGAAATCAGCTCGAACGAGGAGAGCAATCCGCCGGTGCGGGCCTGCATGTGAGAAAGGAGGGTCAGCGCCGCGGCAGGCGAGGGGACCGCCGTAAAGGCCGTCACGCTTTGCGCCGGCGCCGGAAAAAGGCGCAATGCCGCCGCCGTGACGATCCCCAGCGTGCCCTCCGCGCCGATGAAGATCTGTTTTAAATCGTAACCGGTATTGTCCTTGTGCAAGGTCCGCAGCATCGGCAGCACCCGGCCGTCCGCCAGCACCACCTCCAAGCCCAGCACCAAGGACCGCATCATGCCGTAGCGCAGGACATGATTGCCGCCCGCATTGGTCGAGATGTTGCCGCCGATGGTGCAACTGCCTTCCGACCCCAGGCTGAGAGGGAAAAGAAGCCGCTCCTTCGCCGCAGCATCCTGTGTCTGCGCCAGGGTCGCGCCCGCTTCCGCCACCAAAGTCATGCCCTCGGCGTCGACGGCGCGGATACGGTTCATGCGCTTGAGGCTGAGCAGGACTTCTCCATGCAGCGGGACCTGTCCGCCGACCAGGCCGGTATTGCCGCCTTGAGGCACGATCGGCGTTTCGGTCTCATGGCAGATCGCAAGGATCGCCGATACC
>JAFKFF010000299.1 GCA_017307315.1 Alphaproteobacteria bacterium | reverse complement strand
CGATCTCGGTGACGCAGAGCGCACGGTCGCCCATCACCGAGACGGTCAGCTCGCGGCCCGGCACGAACTCCTCCACCATCATCTCGTTGGAGAGGTTCCAGGTGTCGCTGCCCAGTGCCGCGGGCGGCCGATTGTCGCCCGGACGGATGATGAAGACGCCGACGCTGGAGCCCTCGTTCACCGGCTTGACCACATAGGGCGGTTCCATCAGATGCCGTTCCGCCACCTGGCGGCGGTCGGCGACGATGGATTTGACCACCGGCAAGCCGGCGGCGCGGTAAACGTCCTTGGTGCGCTCCTTGTGCATGGCGAGCGCGGAGGCCAGCACCCCGGAATGGGTGTAAGGCAAGCGCATCAATTCCAAGAGCCCCTGCACCGTGCCGTCCTCGCCGAATCGTCCGTGCAGCGCATTAAATACAGCGTCGGGCTTCGCCCGATATAGTTGGTCGCCCGGATTATCGCCCGGATCGATGCTCACCGGCTCGAAACCTTCCTCGGCCAGCGCCGTCATGATGCCGTGCCCGGAAGACAGGCTGACCTCGCGCTCGGCGGAGCGGCCACCCATCAGGACGGCAATACGCTTGAAGGCGCTCATGCCAGGGCCCCCAAGGGCAGGCCGATGCGCTTGATCTCCCATTCCAGGGAAACGCCGTCCTTGTCGCGTACCCGGCGGCGGACCTCCTCGCCCAAGGCCTCGATGTCGCTCGCGGTCGCCTCGCCGGTATTGATGAGGAAATTGCAGTGTTTTTCGCTCACCTGGGCCGCGCCCACCTTCAATCCCCGGCAGCCGGCGCGGTCGATCAGCTCCCAGGCCTTGGCGCCTTGCGGATTCTTGAAGGTGGAGCCGCCGGTCTTGGCGCGGATCGGCTGGGCCGCCTCGCGACTTGCCGCCAACGCCTCCATCCGCGCCTTGATCGCTTCGGGCGCGTCGGGCGAGCCCTCGACTTCGGAATGCCGGTAGGAAAAGCCCATCTCGGCGCGCGTCAAGGTCACCTTGCGGCCCTCATTGTCGAGGGCGGTGGCCTCCACGAGAATGTCCGAAATCTCCCGGCCATAGCAGCCCGCATTCATCCGCAGCGCTCCGCCCACCGTTCCCGGCACGCCGCGCAGGAATTCCAGGCCGGCGATGCCTGCGTCCGCCGCGACCCGCGCCACATGCGCATCCAGCGCCGCCGCGCCCGCCCGCACCCGCATGCCCTGTGCTTCGATCTTGCCGAAGCTGGCGGGAAGCCGGATCACGGTGCCCGGGACGCCGCCGTCGCGCACCAAAAGATTGGAACCCACGCCGATGACGGTGACCGGAATGTCGGTGGAGCGCGCCGCCAGGAACATTCCCAGATCCTCGACATCGGCGGGGCGGAACAGAATCTCGGCGACGCCACCGGCGCGAAACCACACCATGTCCTTCAAGCCGGCATCGCGCTGGATGCTGCCGCGCACGGGAGGAAGCATGTCGCAAGGCCGTGTCATGCGCCCTCCAGCTTCTTCTGGAGATTGTGCATCCAGCCGCTGATCGAGCCCGCGCCCGCTCCCACCACCACGCCGCCGGGCTTGAGATAGGGCGCCACCGCGGCGGCCAAATCTTCTTCGCCATTGATGGTCAGGACGTGGCGATGGCCGTGGGCCCGCAAGGCTTCCGCATAGGTGTCCCTGTTGATGCCTTCGATCGGCTGCTCGCCCGCCGCATAGACCGGCGCGATCACCGCGACATCGGCATCGTTCAGGCATTTGGCGAATTGCTCGAAGGTGTCGCGCAACCGGGTAAAACGGTGCGGCTGTACCACCGCCACCACCGGGCCGGTATAGGCCTGTCGCGCGGCGCGCAAAGCCGCCGCGATCTTGAAGGGGTTGTGCGCGTAATCGTCGATGATGGCGGCGCCGTTCCATTCGCCCACCTTGGAGAAGCGCCGGCCGACACCGCGGAAACCGGCCAGCGCCTTGCGGATGACCTCGTCGGACACGCCCAGCTCGCGCGCCACCACGATGGCGGCCAAGGAATTCTGGACATTGTGCTCCCCCGGCATGGGCAGGCTCAAATCGTCCAGGCGCGTCTCCACGCCCTTGCGCCGGTCGGTGAAGACCACATCGTAATGCGAAGCGCCTTGCGAATAGGAGACGTTCACGGCGCGGGCATCTGCCTGGGGACTGAAGCCGTAGGTGACGATGCGCCGGTCGGTGATGCGGCCCACCATCGCCTGCACTTCGGGATGATCCAGGCACAGCACGGCGAAACCGTAGAAGGGCACATTCTCGACGAAGCGCTGGAACGCGTCGCGCATGGCGTCGAAGGTGCCGTAATAATCCAGGTGATCGGGATCGGCATTGGTGACGACCGCGACGGTGGCCGGCAGGCGCAGGAAGGTGCCGTCGCTCTCGTCGGCCTCGACCACGACCCATTCGCCCGCGCCCAACCGGGCATTGGTGCCATAGGCGTTGATGATGCCGCCATTGACCACGGTGGGATCCATGCCGCCGGCATCCAGAAGCGCCGCCACCATGGTGGTGGTGGTGGTCTTGCCGTTGGTGCCGGCAATGGCGACGCAGGACCTCAGCCGCATGATTTCGGCCAGCATCTCGGCCCGGCGCACCAGCGGCAGCGACAACGCCCGTGCCGCGTCGAATTCGACATTGCCGGGCTTGACCGCCGAGGAATAGACCACGGCATGAGCGTTCTTCAGATTGTCCGCGGCATGGCCGATGGAAACGGGAATGCCCATGCCACGCAGGCGCTTGACATTGGCGTTCTCCGCCACGTCGGAGCCCTGCACTTTATAACCGAGATTGTGCATGATCTCGGCGATGCCGGACATGCCGATGCCGCCGATGCCGATGAAATGAATGGCGCCGATATCGAGCGGAACGCGCGTGGCGACGGGCATGGCCATCATGCGGCCCTCGCGAGCTGATCGACCATGTCGGCCAGTTTTTCGGCGGCGTCCGGCGTCGCCAGCGCATGGGCGGCGGCGGCACGGCGCGCCAGCTCATCGGGCGCCGAGAAAATTCGCGTGAGCATCTGGGCCAACGAATCCGGCGTCAGATTGCCCTGCGCCACCGTCCAGCCCGCATCCGACCGCGACAATATTTCAGCGTTCGGCGTCTGATTGTCATCCAGGGCATGGGGCAGCGGCACCAGAATGGCGGGGCGGCCGATCGCCATCAATTCGGCCACCGTGCCCGCGCCCGAGCGCCCGATCACCAGCTGCGCCTTGGCCATGCGCTGGGGCAGATCCGTGAAGAAGGGCTGCAAGTCGGCGCGAATGCCGGCATTGGTATAGAGCGCGCGCACACTTTCGATGTCTTCCGGGCGGCACTGCTGAACGATGTCGAGCCGGGACTTGAAGCTATGCGGCAGCCGCAGCACGGCCTGGGGCACGATCTCGCTGAAGACGCGCGCGCCCTGGCTGCCGCCAAAGACCAGAAGATGCAGCGGGCCGTCCGCCGTTGGCGCCGGATAGGGCGCACCCCACAGTGCGACCACGTCCGGCCGCAGCGGATTGCCGGTGAGCACGATCTTGGTTTTGTCGCGCGGGGCGAAACGGGCAATGGGGAAAGCGGCGGCGACGCGGCGGACCCGGTTCATCACCAGCCGGTTGGCGCGGCCCACCACGGCATTCTGCTCGATCACGGCAGTGGGAAGCCGGGCCAGGCTCGCCGCCAGCATCACCGGCACGGACGGATAGCCGCCGAAGCCGATCACCGCGGCCGGCTTCAACTGCAGCAGCTTCGACAAGGCCTGAAACACACCCGCCGCGATCTTGAACGGCGCGATCAGGGAATTGAGCGGCGCCGATGGCACGGTTTCGATCCGGGCACCGGGAAAAGAGGTGGCGTAATTGGCGAAGCGCGTATCCGTCATCACCACGATCCGCCGTCCCCGGCGGCGCAGTTCATTGGCCAGCGCCTGGGCCGGGAAGAGATGGCCGCCGGTCCCGCCGGCGGACAGAACGATGGCGCCCGTCATGCGCGCACTCCCAGGGCGCCGAGAAGCGATTCTTCCCGCGTCGTGAGCTTGGGACGCTGGCGCGTCACCGCGAGGGCAAAGCCCATGGTGAGCGCGATGGAGAAAAGCGAGGAGCCGCCATAGGAAATGAACGGCAAGGTCATCCCCTTGGCCGGCAGCAGCGACACCGCCACGCCCATATTGATGAAGGCCTGCACGGCGGTCACCACCGCAAGGCCGGCCCCGGCGAGCTGGCAGAAGGGATCGCGCGCGTTGGCCGAGCGCAGCAGCAACCGCACGGTGAGAAGACCGAACAGCGCCGCGATTGTGGCGCAGAGGATCAAGCCGAACTCTTCACCCGCGACCGCGAAAATATAGTCGGAATGGGCGTCGGGAATGCGGTACTTGACGGTGCCCGCGCCCGGCCCCACGCCGGCAAATCCGCCATGGGCGAAAGCCTTGAGCGCCAATCCGGCCTGGTAGCCGATATCGGTCTCGCTCAGATATTGCTCCACCCGGTGATGCACATGGGGGAATATCTCATAAGCCGCGAAGCCCAGCACCGAGGTCGCGCCCGCCATCGATCCCACCCAGAACAAGGGCAGACCGGCAAAGAACAGCATCGCGCCCCACAGCGACAGCAAAAGGCCGGTCTGGCCGACATCGGGCTGCAGCAGAAGAATGACGACCGCCGGCAGAATGAGCAGCAGGGTGATCAACGGCTTGGGCAGTTTCATGGGCGTGCGGTCGGCCAGCACCGCCGCGGCCAGGATGGCGAAGCCGGGCTTGAGGAACTCCGACGGCTGCAGGCTGAGCGGCCCGAAATCCAGTTCGCGCCGCGCGCCCAGAAGATCGCTGCCGAAGAACAGCACCAGAAAGGAGCCGATCAGCGCCAGGGTGAAAATGAAGGCGGCGGCGATCTTGACCTGGCGCAAGGACAACAGCGACGCCCCGCCCATGATCGACAAGGCCACCGTGGCATAGGCGAGCTGGCGCGCGGCATAGCGGAAATCCCCCGCCGTCACCGGACCGCCGGTGATGGCGGGGCTGGCGGCGAAAGCCAGCATCAGGCCGATGCCCAAAAGCAGGCCCATGCCAGTCAAGGCCACCTTGTCGACGGTGAACCACCAATTGGCGAAGCCGCCCTTGTCGGCGCGCGAGATGCTCATGAAACCACCTTCTGGCCCTGGCGCGCGTCCCGCGGCAACCGGGCCACCAGGGCGCGGAAGACATCGCCGCGCTGCTCGAAATCCTTGAACTGGTCGTAGGACGCCGACGCCGGCGACAGCAGCACCACCGGGGCGGGCGCGGCGGCGCGCGCCGCATCGGCGGCCGCCTCTTCCACCGCCTTGTCCAAGGTGCCGCTGCGGGAGAATACGACACGTCCTTCGAGCGTACCGGCGAACGCCTCGGCCGCCTCGCCGATCAGGTAGGCTTTGCGGATGCGCGGGAAATAATCCGACAGGGCGGCGATGCCGCCTTCCTTGGGCTTGCCGCCCGCGATCCAGAAAATGTCGGGATAGCAGGCCAGCGCCCGCGCCGTCGCGTCGGCATTGGTCGCCTTGGAATCGTTGATGAACCGCACGCGCCCGATATGGCCCACCTCTTCCATCCGATGGGCAAGGCCCGGGAAGCTGGAAATGGCGCCGACAATGGCGCGGCTGTCCTTGATGAAATTCCGCGCCGCGGCATAGGCGAGCGCGATATTCTGCCAATTGTGCGCGCCCGGCAGGCGCGGCGCCTCTTCCATCGCCATCACTTCGGCGGTGCGCTGGCCATGCGCGTCATAAAGAATGCCATCGACCGCGAAAACGCCGCGGCCCAGGATCTTGCCCACCGAGACCGGCGTCGCCGCCGCGCCGCCATTGGAAGAGAGCGCGGTGAAGATCGCCGCGCCATAGGCATCGTCGACTCCAACGATCACCTGCCCGTCCTTGGGCACCTGGCGCAGCAGCCTTTCCTTGATGGCGGCATAATTTTCCATGCTGCCATGGCGGTCGATGTGATCGGGCGTGAGGTTGGAGAGCAGCGCCACATCGGGATGCAATCCGGGAGCGAGGTCGATCTGGAAGCTCGACATCTCCAGCACATAAATGGTCTTGGGGCCCGGCGGCGCCAGTTCCAGCACCGCCTTGCCGATATTGCCGCCCACCTGGGCATCGAAACCGGCACTGGCCAGGATATGGCCCAGAAGCGCGGTGGTGGTGGACTTGCCGTTGGTGCCGGTGATGGCGATCACGGGCGCCTTGCCGGGGCGGCCGGCATCGGGGCGGATTTCGCGGGCGAACAGTTCGACATCGCCAATCACCGCCACGCCCGCCGATTTGGCATGCAGCACGGCTTCGTGCGGACGCGGATGTGTCAAGGGAACGCCGGGGCTGAGGATCAGCGCGGAAATCGCCTCCCATGCCCATTCCCGCCAGGGCGTGATTTCGGCGCCCGCTTCGTATCCGGCATCGCGCGCGGCGCTGTTGTCGTCCCAGGCGATGACCTGCGCGCCGCCCGCCTTCAAGGCGCGCACGCTGGCGAGGCCCGTGCGGGCCAGCCCGAACACCGCGACCGTCTTTCCGGAAAAGCTGCGCGCCGCGATCATGCCGTCACCGCAGCTTCAAGGTGGCGAGGCCGGCCAGCGCCAGAACCACCGCCACGATCCAGAAGCGGATCACGATGGTGGATTCGTTCCAGCCCAGCTGCTCGTAATGATGATGGATCGGCGCCATGCGGAAGACGCGCTTGCCGGTGAGCTTGAACGACACCACCTGCACCACGACCGAAACGGTTTCCAGCACGAAGAGGCCGCCGACAATCGCGAGCACGATCTCGTGCTTGGCGACGACCGCGACGGCGCCCAGCGCACCGCCCAGCGACAGCGAGCCCGTGTCGCCCATGAAGATCGCGGCGGGCGGGGCGTTGTACCAGAGAAAGCCCAGCCCCGCGCCGACCAGCGCCGCCAGGAACACCGCCAGCTCGCCCGACCCGTCGACGTAAGGAATCTGCAGATAGGCGGCAAATTTCTCGTTGCCCACCAGATAGACGATCAGCGTGAAAGTGGCCGCCGCGATCATCACCGGCACAATGGCAAGCCCGTCCAATCCGTCGGTGAAGTTCACCGCATTGGCGGCGCCGGTGATGACGAAACCGCCAACCAGAATGAAGAGAAGCCCCAAAGGCAGCAGCGCCGTCTTGATGAAGGGGATGGCCAGCATGCCCGAAAGGCTGGGCGCCTCGACCTGCATGATCAGCCAAGTGGCGATGAAGGCGGCGCCGAATTCGATGATCAGGCGGGTGCGGCCCGACAATCCGTCCGCAGTGCGCTTGGTCACTTTATAATAATCGTCCAGGAAACCCAGCAGGCCGAACACGCCGGTCACCATCAAGAGGATCCAGACATAGCGGTTCGACAGGCTGGCCCACAAAAGCGTCGAGGCCAGCCAGGGGATCAGGATCAAAAGCCCGCCCATGGTCGGCGTGCCCGCCTTTTCCACGATGTGCCGCGCCGGCCCGTCGGTCCTGATCGGCTGACCCTTGCCCTGGCGCACCTTGAGCCAGGCGATCAGCGCCGGGTTGATCAGGAAGGCGATCAGGAGCGAGGTCATCACTGCCGCGCCGGAGCGGAAGGTGAGGTATTTGAACAGCCGGAAGAAAGCGAGCTGGTCGGTATGGGTGAGAAGCGACAGATAATAGAGCATCAGCCGGCCCGCCCCTTCAGCGCTTCGACGATCACCGCCATCCGGCTGCCCAGCGAGCCCTTCACCAGCACCGTGTCGCCCTTCTTCACCGCCGCCATCAGCTGGGGCGCCAACGCGGCGGAATCTTCCGCATAGGCGCCGCGACGCGCGGGCGGCAGCGCATCCCACAGCGCTTTCATCTGGCGTCCGGAAGCGAAAACCAGATCGGCACGAGCGGCGGCGATGGGTTCGGCCAAAGCGGCATGCAGCGCCGGGCCGCCCTCGCCCATCTCCAGCATGTCGCCCAGAACGGCCAGCTTGCGGCCGGGCGCATCGCCCAGCAGAGCCAGCGCCGCCGCCATCGAAGCGGGATTGGCGTTGTAGCTCTCATCGATCACTTGAACGCCCCGCGCATCAAACCGCGCGCCGCGGCCCTTGAGCGCGGTGAAATTCTTGAGCGCCGCCGCCGCGTTCAGCACATCGCCATCGGCCAGCGCGACCATCGCCAGCGCGGCCACCACGTTGCGGGCGATGTGCTCGCCCGGCGCGCCCACCAAGCAATCGACGGCGCGGCCCAGAATGTCGGCCTTCACCCGCATGCCGTCGCCGTCGGGGACGAACGACAGAAGGCGGGCATCGCCCGTCGTGCCGAAACGGACCAGGCGGCCGACCTGCGCCTGCGCCGCGCGCGCCGCCAGGCGTTCGGCATAAGAGGAGTCGGATGGGATCAGTGCGGCACCGCCGGGCGCCAGCCCTTCGAAGATTTCCGATTTGGCGTCGGCGATGGCTTGGCAGGAGCCGAAGAATTCCAGATGCGCCGCCGCGATGGTGGTGATCAGCGCCACATGCGGCCGCACGAAGGAGACCAGATTGCGAATCTCGCCCGCATGGTTCATGCCGATCTCGAACACGCCATATTCGGCGTCGCGCGGCAGCGACGCCAGGCTGAGCGGCACGCCCCAGTGATTGTTGTGGGAAGCGGCCGAGGCATGGGTGCGGCCCAGCGCATTGCAGCACAGCCGCAGGATCTCCTTGGTGGTGGTCTTTCCCGCGCTGCCGGTGATCGCCAGGATTTTTCCGCCGTTGCGGGCGCGCGCGGCGCGCCCCAGGTCTTCCAGCCCGCGCTGGGTGTCGGCCACTTCCAGCAGAGGCCCGGGCGCATCCTGCACCACGCGGCTGACCAGCGCGGCGCCGGCCTTGGCCGCGAAGGCGGCGTTCACGAAATCATGGCCGTCGCGCGCGCCCTTCAAGGCCACGAACAGATCGCCTTCCCGGATGGTGCGGGTGTCGATGGAAAGCCCGCTCACGGCAAAATCCGCGCTGGCGCGGCCCAGGGTGGCGGCTTCGGTTTCGGGGCGCGTCCACAACGTCATGCCGCGCGCCCTCCCAATGCCAAGGCCGCCTTCACCGCTTCCTCGCGGTCGGAGAAAGGCCGCACCGCGTCGCCGATATACTGGCCCGTCTCATGGCCCTTGCCGGCCAGCACCAGCACATCGCCCGCTTGCAATCCGGCGATGGCGGCGCGGATCGCTTCGGCCCGATCGCCGATTTCCCGGGCGCGCGGCACGGTGGCGATGATCTCCCTGCGGATCCGTGCAGGGTCCTCGCTGCGGGGATTGTCGTCGGTGACGATCACTTCATCGGCCAGCGCGGCCGCGATCTGCCCCATCAGGGGACGCTTGCCCTTGTCGCGGTCCCCGCCACAGCCGAACATCACATGCAGCCGGGCGGCGGTATGAGGGCGCAACGCCTGCAGCACTTTTTCCAGTGAATCGGGTGTGTGCGCGTAATCGACATAGATGGGCGCACCGCCGATCGAGAAAGCGACCTTCTCCATCCGACCGGGCGCGCCCTTCAGATGCGACAGCGCGGCAAAGACCTTGTCCGCCGGCGCACCCAGGCCGATCGCCAGGGCCGCGGCCACCAAGGCATTCGACGCCTGGAAGGCGCCGGCCAGCGGCAGCGACACATTATATGTTTGGCCGTCATGAACGATCCCGAGCTGCTGGGCATCGCCGCGGCTTTGGCGGGACTTGAGGCGGATGGTCTTTCCCATCTCGCCCACCGTGAGCAGTTTCAGCCCCCGATTTTCCGCGGTGGCGGCGAAGTCCTCGGCATGTTCGGCGTCGCAATTCACCACCGCCACGCCGCCGGCCGCCACGACCTCCTGGAAGAGGCGCAGCTTGGCGGCAAGATAGTCCTGAAAGGTGGCGTGGTAATCCATGTGGTCGCGAGTGATGTTGGTGAAGGCCGCGGCCGTCACCGCCACCCCGTCCAATCGATACTGATCCAGACCATGGCTGGACGCTTCGATGGCGAGATGCTCGACCCCGTCCCGCTTCAACTGCGCCAGCAGCCGGTGGATTTCCACCGGATCCGGCGTGGTGTGGCTGAGCGGGGTTTCGCCCTTTGGCCCGACCACGCCCACCGTGCCCAGGCTCGCCGCCTTTTCGCCAAGCTGCGTCCAGATTTCCCGCAGGAACGCGACCACCGAGGATTTGCCCTTGGTGCCGGTGACGGCGGCGACGGTATCGGGCTGCGCGCCATAAAAAGCGGCCGCCATCCGGGCGAGCCTGAGGCGCGGATTCTCGTCCGGGATGAAAGCGACACCCAGCGCCGCGGCGTCGGCGGCGATTTCCGGGCGCGCCAGCACGGCGCTGGCGCCGCGCGCCACCGCATCTGGCAGGAAGCGCGCGCCGTCCGTCTTGCTGCCGGGCAAGGCCGCGAACAGATAGCCGGCTTCAACCTTGCGGCTGTCGCTGGTCAGTCCCGTGAAGTCCTTTGCCGCCACCATGGCGTATTGTCTTTCTTGTCCGCCACATTCGCATCCGAATGGGGCGCCATTATGAATTTCTCTTCGCCACCAAGGTCGGCGGCGCCGTGTTGGGGACGCCAAGAAGCGGCGCGATACGCGCGATCACCCGGCCCGCCAGCGGCGCGGCGGTGTAGCCCGCCAGCGCGAAACCGCCGGTGGCCTTGATGCCGTGCGGCTGGTCCATCAGCACGAAAACGATGTAGCGGGGATTTTCGATCGGAAAGGCCGCGAAGAAAGACGTGCGCAGCGCGTGGGGAATATAGCGGCCATGTTCGCCCGGCACCTGGGCCGAGCCGGTTTTGCCGCCTACGTCATAGCCTTCGACATTGGCGTTCTTGCCGGTGCCGTTGGTCACGACATAGCGCAGAAGCTCGCGCATCGTCTGGCTGGTCTGGGGCCGGATCAGCTGGGCGCCGCGCCGGTCGGCATCGGTCTTCACGAAAGTGGGCGTGATCTGGCGTCCGCCATTGACGATGGCGGCGGCCGAGGCCGCAAAGCGCAGCGGGCTCACGGAAATACCCTGGCCGAAGGCGACGGTGGCGGTTTCGATCGCGCCCCAGTTGCTGGGATAAAGCGCCTGGCGGTGCTCGGGCAGTTCGGTCTGCAGCGGCGTCAGCAGCCCGATATGCTGAAGGAACTGCTTCTGGCGCACGCCGCCGGAACGCAGCGCGATCTGGGCGGTGCCGATGTTGGAGGATTCCGCCAGCACGGATCTTCCAGGGCCTGCGCGAACGTGAAAATCTTGAACACTGAGCCCAATTCGTAGACGTCCTGGGACATGATGTTGCGCATCGTGTCCTCGCCGTTCAGGCCGCGCACATTGGGATCGAAATTGGGCAGCGAGGCCATCGCCAGGACTTCACCCGTCTTCACGTCCATCACCAGCCCGCCCGCGGCATGGGCGCTGAAGGTCTCGCGCTGTGCAGCCAGCTCGTGGGCGAGGATGAATTGCACGCGCATGTCGATCGAGGTGGTGACCGGCTCGCCGTTGCTGGCGGCGCGGATTTGTTTCTGAAGCCCCAGTTCGAGGCCGGAGACACCATTGTTGTCCGGATCGGTCACGCCCAGAACCTGGGCGGCGTCGCGGCCATCGGGATAGTAGCGCTTGAGGCCGGGCTCGAATTCCAGGCCCGGCAGGCCCAGGCGCATCACCCGACTTTCGACTGCGGGCGTGATCTGGCGCGCGACCAGCACATAGGGATGCTTGGCGCCGGTAAAGGCGCCGCGCAGCCGGCCCTCGCTGGCGCCTGTGGCGGCGGCCAAATCGTGCGCCGCCTGGTCCTTGTCCCAGAAGACATGCGGCCGGGCATAGAGATCCTTGACCGGGATGTCGCGCGCCAGCAATTGGCCATTGCGATCGACCAGATCGGCGCGCGCGGCGACCGCGCGGCTTTCATAGCCGGAGCCGCCACGCTCCCGCAAAAGGCTGACATCGACCAGGCGCAGGCCCACCAGCGCGAAAGCGGCGACACAGAAGACCGCTCCGATAACGATGCGCCGCTGGAAGGTGCCCGGAACGACCGCCATGAATGCCTAGTATCCCGAAATCTGGGAAATGGGCTGCGCCGACAAGGTCGGCCGCACCATCGCGACGGAGTTTTGCGGCACTTCGGCATTGGCGTTGCGCACGGGCGAATTGTTGAGCGGCGCATCGCCGCGACGGGGCAGCAGTTCGAACGAGGACAATTGCGCCGAGGTCGTGTCCTGCATGCCGTTGCGCAGGGCCAGGGCCTGGACACGCCCAGGCCCCGCGACCCGCGCCCATTCGGTTTGCAGCACGCCGATGGTGCCATGCGCTTCGCGGATCTGACGGGTGACCTTGGTCAATTCCATCTGGGTGACGCGGGTGCGTTCCGAGACGTGGTAGAGGCCCAGGATCGACAAACCCATCAGGGCGACACAGAAGAAATTGAGCACCCGGATCATTGCACCCTCCTTCAAGCGGCCAGCCGTTCCGCGACCCGCAACTTGGCGGACCGGGCGCGGGGATTGATTGCGATCTCGCCCTCGGACGGCGTCCGGGGGCGGTTGGTGAGAAGCCGGAACTGCGCGCGCGCAGATTCGCCCGCATCGGGGGCATGACGCGAAGCGCGCGGGCGCGTGTCGCTGTTGCGCGCCAGGAATTGCTTGACGATGCGGTCTTCCAGGCTGTGAAACGACACCACCGCGAGGCGGCCATGCGGCGCCAAGATCTTAAGCGCGGCGTCCAATCCGCGTTCCAGTTCGCCCAATTCGTCATTCACATGAATGCGCAGCGCCTGGAACGTGCGGGTCGCCGGATGGATGGCATGGCGCAGCGCCGCCGGCCCTTGCGCCTCGGAGACGATGCGGGCGAGCTCGGCGGTGGTCGTCACCGGCCGCGCCGCGATGATGGCGCGGGCGATGCGGCGGGCATTCTTCTCTTCGCCGTAACGGGCGATGATCTGGGACAGGGTGCGCTCGTCCGCGCTGTTCACCACATCGGCGGCGCTTTCGCCCGAAAGGCTCATGCGCATGTCCAGGGGGCCGTCCTCGCGGAAGGAAAAGCCCCGTGCCGGCGTGTCGAACTGAAAGGACGAGACGCCCAGATCCAGCACCACGCCATCGCTTTCGCCGGCGAATTGGTCCATGCGCGAAAACTCGCCTTCCACCAAGGTGAGGCGGCCGGCGAACTGTTCCACAAGCTTGCGGCCGCGCGCGATCGCTTCCGGATCGCGGTCGATGCCCAGGACGCGGCAATCGGCGGCTTCCAGGATGGCGCGCGCATAACCGCCGCCGCCGAAAGTCCCGTCGACATAGCGCCCGCCGTCGCGCGGTTCGAGCGCCGCCAGGACTTCGTTCAGCATCACCGGCAGATGGCCGCTCATGCGCCACCCTCCTGCGCGGCGGCGCGCGCGCGCTCGAGCCGCGCCTTCATGCGCGCCAGCGCCTCGGCCTGGATCGGCGCGTAGGTCTCCGCATCCCAGATCTGGAATTTCTGCGACAGGCCGACGAA
The DNA here is from genome assembly GCA_017307315.1 of Alphaproteobacteria bacterium. GTDB lineage: Bacteria > Pseudomonadota > Alphaproteobacteria > Micropepsales > Micropepsaceae > Rhizomicrobium. Next base: position 1,804 of record JAFKFF010000299.1, on the reverse strand, counting down.
AGAAACCTTGTCCTTCAGCCTGGCATGCTCGATCAGCGCGTCGGGAAGGCGCACGCGGCCCTGCTCGTCGGCGACGAGCAGCTGGGTCTGCGAAATCACCGCGATGGCTTCGTCGTCATGGACGGGCGAGAAAAACGGATCCTGCGCCGACAACCGCGCATGCACGGTGTCGATCACGGTCTGGCCGAAGGCGTCGAGCGCGGCTTCGGCGAAGCTGGGGCAGACATAGACGCCCTGGGTGTTCTGGGCGGCGAGGATATGGCGATAGGGCGCGGGAATGCAGACCCGCCCCTTGCTGTCGAGCGACCCCATCACCGTCGAAATGAACGGCTGGACCAACCCGGTCATTGCCTGTCCTGCCCCCTTGTCCCGGTTCTCCCGGACGGCCGGTCAGTCGGCCGTTGTTCGGGCGGGGTATCCTGACCCCTGGGACGACATGGGATAACATGGGACAAAGCGCCACGTCAAACGAAAAGCCCATATTTTAGAGGGACTTGCCTATGTGTTGTCAGTCCTTACCTCACTAGGGCTTGCGAATCCCAGAACAAAGCAAAAACACAGAAAGGTTGTGGTGAGGTCAGTAAACATTGTCTTAACCACGAACGCTGTTCGACAGTCCCGGCGATGATTTTTTCTCATTCGCCCGAAGGTGATTCGACGGCAGGCGGCGTTATCCTCCGGCCACCCCCAAAGGATACGCGGCATGAAAATCGGATTCATTGGCCTGGGCCAAATGGGCACGGCGATCACAGGCCTTCTGATCGAAGCCGGACACAGCCTGACGGTGTGGAACCGCTCGCCTGAAGCAAGCGCGGAATTGAGCACGCGCGGCGCGACTGTGGCCAAGACACCGATGGAGGCGATGCAGGGCGAGGTCCTTTTCTCGATGCTGGCCAGCGATGAGGCGATGCGGGCGGTTGGGCTGGACGCGACGTTGCTGGAAAAGGCGCCCAAAAGCCTTCTGCATATCAACCTCGCCACCATCTCGCCCGCTTTCGCCAAGGCGCTTGGCGCGGCCCATGAAAGCCGCGGCCTGGCGTATGTCGCCGCGCCCGTCTTCGCGCGGCCCGAAGCCGCCGCCAAAGGCCAGGCGGTCGTGATCGCGGCGGGCGCGGCCGATGCCCTCGCCCGCGCCGAGCCTTTGCTAACGCAGATCGGGCGGCGCCTCGTGATGGTGGGCGACAAGCCCGAGATGGCGAACCTGTTCAAGATCGCGGGCAATTTCCTGATCATGAGCGCGGTCGAGAGCCTGGGCGAAGCCTTTGCCCTCCTCAAGAAGGGCCGGGTCGATCCGGCGCAGTTCCTCGACACCATGACCGAGGGCCTGTTCGCTGCGCCGGTCTATAAGAATTACGGCAAGCAGATTCTCGCCGAGGCCTATGAACCGGCCGGCTTCTATCTGCGCCTGGGCCTGAAGGACGCGACCTTGGTGAAGGACGCCGCAGACGACTTGAACGTGCCGATGCCGGCATTGGAGCTGGTGCGCAACCATTACGAGGAAGCGGTGAAGAAAGGTTGGGGCAAAAAGGACTGGGCCTCCATCGCCGCCCTGATCGCGGAAAAGGCCGGCGTTTGACGGGCGATCCATTCGATCTGGCGCGTTTTGCCGGGCCGCTCGCTCTCAATTCTCCGAGAGATGGACGAATAAACCCGAACGGGCAGCACGACTTGACTGAGGCCTCCTTCCCCGCACCGCAAGCACAGGGGGAAGCAGTCGAGGTCCGCCTCCCCCGTGCATGCGAAGCATGCTGACGGGGGAGGTGCCCGTAGCAGCGCTTATTTCGCGCCGGCTCAGGCCGGCGCG